>CAZEER010000001.1:0-3224 GCA_964511215.1 uncultured bacterium
TGTCCCATCAATAGTAGCCTGATCTGTTACTGTTAAATCATCATCTACTGTAACTGCATTTCCACGTATTGTGCCCGATGCTGTTATATTACCTGTTACAGTCTGTGCACCTGAGGCTAATGTCCCAGTGGTACTTAAATTCTCATTATCAAATGATATTGCGCCACCCGAATCCGTGATTGAACCATCTTCCAATGTAAGATTACCAATACCAGAACCTGTACTCAGTGTGGTTACTCCGGCATTTAAGTTCCCTGTTGTAGAAATATTTTCATCACCAAATGATATTGATCCACTTAAGTCAGTTATACTCCCGGTTGCAATAGTCATTGTACCATCTATACTTGCCTCATCTTCAACAGTTAAATCATCTGTTGTTGTTAATTGCTCTGCGGATACTGTACCTGATGCCGTTACATTACCCGTAACTGCTTGAGTACCTGATGCCAGAGAACCGGTTGTGGATATATTTTCATCACCAAATGATATTGCACCATCAGAATCTGTGATAGAACCATCTCCAATACTCACAGTACCAACATCAGCAGTAGACCCCACAACAGTTGTAAAATTTCCAGCAGCAGGATTTGTTGCGCCGATTATAGTATTATTAATAGATCCTCCTGTTATCGTTAGGTCATCCTCAACAAAAGCATCGGCTACTTCTGTTCCTTGCCATATACCAGAAGAGATTGTACCAACTTGGTCTATAGCATTATCATTTTCTGTAGTAATTATAGTTCCTGTAACATTGGGTAAGGTAATTGTACGATCAGCTGTTGGATCAACAAGGGACAAAGTGGTTTCAAAATCATTTGATGTCTCACCCTCTAAAATAATTGGACTAGTACCTGCTAAAACACCAGTAGATGTAGCTTCGACTCCAGTAAGATTAGAACCATCTCCAGTGAAAGAATTTGCAGTAATTGTCCCTGTTGTTGCCAAATTCTCATTATCAAAGGATATTGCACCACCCGAATCCGTGATAGAACCATCGGAAAATGTTAAGTCTCCTAAACTGGATCCTGCAGCTGCATTCAAAGTTCCAGTAGTAGTTAAATTTTCATCTCCAAATGAAATTGCGCCACCTGAATCCGTAATAGAACCATCTTCCAGAGTTAAACTACCAATATTTGAACCCTCTGCGAGACTAGTTACACCTGCATTTAAGGTCCCTGTTGTTACTAGTGCATCATTCCCAAATGAAATTTCATCAGATGATGACATAATAGAACCATTAGAAATAGTAATATCGCCTATTTCTGTTCCAGAATTAAAAGTGGCAATACCAGCATCCAATGTCCCTGCGGTTGATAAATTATCACTCCCAAATGAGATGGTCCCGCTTTCATCAGTAATTGTACCATTAGCTAGAGTTAAATCTCCTATAGTTGTTGCAGATGAAAGGTTTGAAATCCCTGCGGTCAAAGTGCCAGTAGTAGATAAATTTTCATCGCCAAAGGATATATTCCCGCCTGAATCTGTAATAGATCCATCAGATAAAGTAAGACGTCCAATAGTGGATCCTGTTTCAGTGCTTATGGTCCCAGTTGTTATTAGATCTTCATCGCCAAAGGATATGGTCCCGTTATTATCTGTAATCGTTCCACTGTTTAATGTTAAATCGCCAACAGTCGCACCAGATCCAACATTTAATGTGGTAAAACTTCCTGACGCTGGCGACTCAGATCCAACAGGAGTCCCATCAACAGCGCCCCCATCTATATTAATCTCATTAGTGTTTTGTGTTGCAATACTGCCCAGACCCAATGAATTGCGGGCTACTTCATTATTTTCAACTGTCCATTCTACTCCATCAGACACAATAAAATTCCCGTCTCCCTGCTCAAGATCTGCTATGGTTTCTAAATTTTCATCAGCATCTTGTTTTGTATCAATATATGATTTTATAGATTGCTGAGTTGCAAGGTGTGTATCTGAATCTGATGCCATATCATCTTCATCAAGTACCGCTCCACCACTTATGGATGAAGCAACAACTGTCCCAGAAACCGTTATTGTATCAGGTGAAAGATTAATGAGATCATTATCTGATGTGATTCCAAGTGCTGTATTTTGGATAGTTATTACACTATCCAAAACTATTAATGAACCTTCTGATGGATCAATATTTATGCCACCACCGGTAGTTTGAATATTAATATTTCCATCACCTGTTATAATATCATCTGCCGCAAGTGCTGTTGGAATACCCCACTCACCAGAACCTTCACCATCTGAAATCCAAGATTGTCCTTCAGAGCCTTCAGAGGTAATGCCATATTCTATTTTACTAGAAGAAAGGATACCATCCTCGACAAGATCTGTTAAATTTGAATCAAGTTGTTGGTAATTTGATAAGGTGTCAAATAAATCTTCACTTGTGGTATAGCTATCTAATGAATCTTTCAAAACATACACATCTAAATCAGGGAGATTAATTAATTCATCATAATCAGCTGTATTTGCATAACCCGCTGTGTCAGATAAAACAGAATAAAAAACAGATGTAAGAGACTGCCTCGGTGAGAGTGTAGAACCATCAACTGTTAATTCAAGATATGCTTCCTCTGGGATTGTAGCAAAAGGGTTAATCTCTCCAAGGATCGTACTTATGATTCCATTATTGACCGTTACTTCTAAATTTTCTGACCAGACCGGATCACCGCCATTGGGAGTGTCATATAGTTTGAATAAGACTTCATAACTGCCATCTGTAGTTGGGCTTCCATCAGACTTGGTAATAAGGCCTTGATATGAAATACGCCTTGGAACATTTTGCACTCTTTTTTGCACTAATGAGCCAATCACTGTATTTGACTTACTCTGTTTTGTTGTGTTTTTATTAGATCTATTCTGGGCAAATAATTGAGAGAATAGCAGAATGAGGATAATTATGAATTTCTTCATGGTAATCTCCTGTTTTAAGAACATAATTTTATTTTAAGTTGAAGTTAATTTTATTAATCATCATGGGGGAAACCAGGCGGTATTGGAGGATCTGGATCTTCTTCTTGATTCAATATCTGATCGACCAATAGATAAACAGCACTGAGCATTATTGGATATTTTCCTAAAGCCATCCAACGCTCATTTTTAATTACAAAACGATCAAAAGTAGAGATTTCTTTTTTAAAAATTTTTGAGCCCATTAATTTTGAAACAGAAATTCTTATTTTAGACTCTAACGCATATACGCCTGATCCGCTCATTATTTCGTAAGG
>CAZEER010000001.1:3324-28080 GCA_964511215.1 uncultured bacterium
CATCCCTTCTTTTTTAACTATTACTGAATCAGAATCAGAAAATGTAATATTTAGAGAATCCGATGTTAAAACTAACGAATCAGCTAGAGTATCTTTAGGTATTGTAGGATCGTAATATTCTACAATTAATGTATCTGTATCTTCAAAACCAATTCGATCCTTAATCATAAGAATAACTTCTAATTTTGTTCCAGGCACATTTTCTGCTAGTCGCACATCCAATACATCTTTATATGTTTGAATGCTTTTTAAATACTTTTCTCCATAAGGTTCTACTGATATTTCTGCTGAAAAATCATTATCACTGTTCAAAACAAGTCCCGGAGAAAAAGTCCAATGATATTTAATTTGTGAACCATCCGTAACAAAAGATCCAGAACCATCTAAAAATATAGAGCCTTTAGAAACAGTATTTATATCTCTTCCTGCATCAGCAAATGGTCTATTATTCCCAGAGAAAAACATATCAGACTGACCAAAAACATAAACATTGAAAAGAATCAATATAAAATAAATTATGGGATGCACCACTAAAGATTTTATACTGCTTAAGAAAATGTTTTGTTTTTTCATATATAATCTCCTATACATCGCTGGAAATGACAGTAGGTGTTATAAAGATTAATAATTCTCGTTGTTCTTTTTCTTTACTACTATAATTAAACAATCTTTTAATTATTGGGATGTCACCTAATATTGGTACTTTTGAGTTATTCTCATCAGCTTCATCAAATATTAGACCTCCAATTAACAGTGTCTCTCCATTATTTACTCGGACTGTTGTATTAGTAGAGCGAGTAGAAACCATCGGACGTTGATCCTTACCAATAAACCCAATAATATCTTGAACAACTGCGTCTATTTTCATACTTATAATTTTTTCTTCATTTACTCTTGGCAATACATCTAGGGATATATTTACATGTTGATCCTCATATGTGTAAGGATTGGTCCCAAAAACACTACCCTCACCCTGTGGGACCAGAACGGGGATTGTGGTACCAACAAGAATATTTGCTGGTGAATTATTGGTTGTGGTTACCTGAGGCTCTTGTAGTAATTTCGTGCTTCCATCTTGTGCTAATAGTGAAAGTATTGCCGAAACAACAGGTCTAGTCAGGGTTGCAAAGTTCATTGTTTGATCACCTATCATTAAATATCCCAAATCAAATGTTGTTGATGTGTCTGTATCGCCGCTTCTTATAATGCTCATTTGCTCTCTTAAGTCCCAGTTAATACCAATTACCTCATCATGTTTTAGGGCAGTCTCAATAAATTTAACTGCTATATTAATTTGATCACTTTTCACATCTAGTGACTGGAGGACACCATCAATCAGAGAAAAGTTATTTGGTAAATCCGTAACCAATAGTATATCCTTCTCTCCTGGTTCGACATTCGTTGATGCTGTTGATGAAATAGCCCTTAATTTTCCTCTTGCACTAAGTACCTCAGTAACAGCCTCTGACGCAATATCACCATTTATATAATTCAACCTAAACATGCGTGTTAATAATTCTCCACTTAAAACTTTTTTTGTCGTCATAGGTTGAATAATGATGATATTATCCTGAATAAACCATTCATAATTATTGACATGTAGAATTGCATCCAAAGCAGTTTCCAATAAAACATCTGAGAGAGTAACTGTGACCCTGCCCTCCACATCATCTCCCATAATCAAATTTAAATTATCCTGCGAGACAAGCATTCTTACCACATTTACTAATTTTGCATTCTGAAAATTCAGACTAACACGAGATGGCGGTAGCCTTTTATTTGAAGATACATATTGTTGTGGTTTCTTTTTTTCACTTTTCTTGTTCCATACAATCTTAAGGATATGCTTTTTCTTTTTTCCCTTTGCTGGTATTAATTTTATTTTGTATTCAGGAATCCGAGTGAAATCCAATTTTAATCGCAATCTCTCATCTATTTCTTTTTGATTGGAATTTCTAGGTATACTTAATGAATATTGATAAAGTGGATTTTGATCACATTTTTTAGTGAAATTCCCTTTATCCCAATCCACATTTTTAAATAATAAAGTAATACTAGGTGGTGCAAAATTTTCATTTGTAACATAATCAAAATTTGTCCCCGAAAATTCCAATATCATCGAATAAGAGTTTTTTTCTTCAGTTATATAAATATCCTTAAGCTTAGAAGCTCCGGGGAAAAGATTGTATTTGAATGCCTGTCCCTGTCCCATTAAAAATGGAAGTGTTGAGATGTACAAATACATCATAATAATTTTAAATATATTTTTCATTTAATTTCCCAGTTTAAGTGTTACGCGGTACTCATTCCTTTTTAATACCACCTGATCCTTAGTAATCTTGTTTACCTTAAAGCCTCTTACACGATCATTTGCTTCTAATATTTCACCATTTACTATTGCTTTATACTCATTTTGAAATTGAGTAATACCTGTTAATTGGAACCAACTATCATATACATTACTACGATCATGAAAAATATCAGTACCCCAACCACTAATATTTAGTGGGATAGTTTTTCCTGATTCGATATTAGTAGAATCTTGATTATTTAAAATTGAAGACTGTCTCACTTGCTCTGATTGATGCAATACTTTAAGAGAAGGAATCATGATTGGAAGAACCTCTAAGAATGTCGACGCAATAATTATAATAAAAGATATAACTATTAATTTTTCTTTTTTCATAATTCTTCGCTCCCATATGCTACATACTTCAATTGGGCTATCACTCCTCTAGGATCTAAAGTATCTAAAGAAATAGAACAGTAATTCAATCTAAGTGGGGACTTACTATTTTCTACCATTTCAATAAAGTTCCCAATATCAAGAAAATCTCCTGATAGTTTAAAACTAAGAGTCTGTCTTTCTAATTGAATCTGATCTTTTATAAATGCTTTAAAAATATTTGGCAATGTATTTTTTGGATCAATCTCTAGATCATTAATGCTAATTTTTAATTTATCTGCCAGAGCTTTTATATTTTTTATTTCATCTATTAACTCACTACCTGAGATAGTGTATGAGTCTACCATATTTATATTATTTGTATAGTTTTCCCTTATAGCATTTACCTCATCCATAATATTACTTCCTGTAAGTAATGCCGAATTAATTACAGAAATATCCATCTCATAATCTTTGATCTGGCTTTTAATATGATTGCGATCTATTATATATATAATTATTAACATAATTGTCAAACTTGTTAAAATAAAATATTTTGTTTTCTGTTTTATCATTAGTTAATAAACCAAATTGATAGTATACATTGTTCGGAATTTTTTTATTTTTTTAGCCTTGCTGAATTCAACTTTTTTGAACTGCCCACTGCTAACTAATATTCCTTTTAAATCAGTAGCTAATTTTGATGATCCCTCTAAGGTTTTAGCATAAAAACCAGATATCGTAATTATAATATCTGAGTATTTATAATCAGTCATTTGGCTATCAGAATAAGGCTGCTTTTTACCAAGAAGTAAATCTGTTACTTTAAAATTTTTAGGAATCTTTTTACTAAGGTATTGTAATAATAAAACGATATCAGATGATATTTTTTCATCGTCTTGCATAAAATGACTGAAATTATTTGAAAGAGTATTTTTTTGTTTGATAATATCTTTCATTTCCTGACGCATATTTAAAAGATTCAGCTCAGATTTCTTAATAGGTAATTGAGCCTCTAAGGGACTTATTTTAGATCGTTGCGCAAAAGCTGCTAATGAGAAAACTGTGATAAGAACTAATAACCCTTTTTGAAAAATTTGATTTGGTCTGAAATAACTCAAGTCTTTTCTGGGATTCTCTGGCAATAAATTAAGATTTAAATTGGGGTCCATTAACAAACCCAGATTCATCATATAATCCAAATTTATTGTATTCTCTTTTATTGATTTACGCCGTTTGATAATTCGGTCTGATTCTTCTTCAATAGATTCTATTGATCTACCTAAATCACTGAGCAATAATTCATGCTCTACTTCTTGATCTTTAAAATCCCGGAGTTCTTCCTTAAGAATCTCAATATGATTACCATAGTTCAGAGGTAATTTTTCAAGCTGGTCTATTTTTAATTCAATATCTTTTAGTTCATTTTTTTCACGAGTAATCTGGAGCTCTAATTGAGTACAACTGTCTTCCATCCGTTTAATTTTTTTGTGATTATTTCTTTCAGATTCAGAAATAATGTTAGTAACTGACAATTGTTTCTGTTTTAATTGAGCTACTTTTTTTTCTGATTCCGTAATCTCACTATAGAGCTCCTTGGATTTTACCTTAAGCGTTGCAATATCCATGTAGCTTTGCATTTTATGATTACCAATCTCCCATTTCCATTCATCTGATTCAGCCGATTCTTCTTGATCATTAAATGAAAATTCAAGGGCTTGTTTCATCTCTGCATGTATTTTTGAAATCTCTTGGTCTATTATTGCTGTCTCAACTCTTTTATTTTTTAATTCTTCATCTAGCTCATCTAGTTGCAACTCTAAATCATCTTTATCTTTTATTTTTAATTCTATTAGTGTATAAACATATGTGATACGCTCATTTAACATTATCTTGCATGCAGGATACAAATCTTTAATTGTAGTTATTTCATTTAGTGATTTTTGGTGCTCGCTTGAAATTTTTTGCAAATGTTGTTTATTATTTTTAATAAGCGATTCTATGCGACTAATATCCTTTTCATAAAACTGTAAATCTTTTTCGTTTAAATTTATTGTACTATCAATTTCAGTCTGCTCATTAATAGATGTATCTAAAAATCTATTTATTTCCTGTATAATACTTTCCGAGTGTTCTATACTATTTATTAAATCTTTTTCAGCATCTAAAAGATAGACTCCGTATGATTTTGTATCTTTTTTAGTTTTTTTATCAGATAAGTGATTTTTTATAATTTTACTATCTGAGAAATGATCATGGTTTGATATTTGTTTTTTTATTTTTCTAATCTTTGATTCTGCCACTTGGAGTTCTTCTACCAATTTTTCTATATCAAGTTTTAAATCATTTTTTTCCTTATTTAAATAATCAAGTTGTTTTTGTATTTTTGAATATTCTTTTCTATTTGTATCAATTTTCTCGTTTATTTCAGAATTCTCTATATTGAATTGTTCCTCAATTTTCCCAACTTTTACTTCTAAAGCTGTAATTTTTTTTGCGAAAGTTTCTAATTTACCTTCTAGTCTTTCTTTAGAATTAAGCAAGCTATCTTGACTGTTATTAAAATCATGTATCTGACCATTCGTTTTATCAATCTCATCTAAATAGTATACAATTTTATCTTCGGCCTTATTTATGTTAATCATTATTTCTTGATTTGCTAATGCAATATCAACTGCTAGTAGATCTTCCTTTTTTTGATTCTCTAGATCTGTTATTTCTTTAGCATTATTTATTGGTATTTGTGATAATTGTTTTTCTATTTCTAATATTGAACGTTTTTGTTTTGTTGGTATTTCCCGAATCTGTGCTTTTATATCAATCAACTTTTTTTGAGTATCTTCCTTTATCTTAAAAAATTCTTGCTCTCTATTAATAAGTAACTCGTTTCTTTTATCAAGCGTATTGATACAGTCCTGAATCATTGATTCTGCAATTTTTAGTTTATCCTTCGCAGCTTTTATTTTTCCAATGATTAATTTTCTTTTACCTCCTAAAGGTTTCAGCTTTAGCAAAATATCTTTATGATTTTTTTTGTACCTTTGCAAGAATGTATCATATTTACTTTTAAATTTTTCAAATCCATCATTGACTTTTTTTATTTCTTCCTTATCTATGGTAATACTTTCTTGAGCCATCTTTTTAGCTACTTCTTCCTTATTGCTTGCACTATTAAATCGATTTAATCCGTCCATAAGGAATAAATGGTACGAGTTGGAGCTTTTTCGTCTTATACTACTTTCTAAAACATTAATCTGCTCGTGATAACTTTCTTGTTCAGATTGTAATAACAAATTCCACTTTTTCTTTTCCTGTTCAAGAAATTCTAATTTATCTTGTACTTTACGACCTCGTTTCAGATCTGCTTCCCAATTACTTATTTGTTTTTTCAAAATAACAATTTTGGGCATGTTTTTCTTTTTAACTTTGGTAAGAGTACTCTGTGCCTTGTTTTTATTCTTTATTGCTTTTTCTTTTTCTTTTTTGATTTTCTCCATACTGTTTTTCAAAGATTGAGTATTCTTTTTCAGCATTTGAGCTTCCTTTTTAAAAAAGGATTTAATTGTAATATTTTTAGTTTTTTCTGCTTTTGCTATTAATTGATTTTTTTCCTTTTTAATAATCTTAAGTTTTTTTGAATATGCATCTAGTATATTTTGTTTATCATCGGAATTCTTTTTTATAAAGGGTAGTTTTTTTTGGTTTAAACCTTCTAGTTCTTCTTTTTTCTTTATACACTGTTTTTCTAATTGTTCTATATAAGTTAGTGCATTAGATAGATCTAAAGAGATAGCATTTTGTTCTTTAACATTTTCATCTAATTTTATTTTTAATTTTTCACTGTCATTTTCAAAATTTTCAATTTTATTTTCCAATCCCTTTGTTTCTTTTTTATATACATGATTTAATTCTGCACTTTCAATTTCTAATTGTTCATATTTTTCATCCAAAATATAAAGTGAGTTCTCACCAGAGATAATTTGACTATCTAATGCTTTTAATTCTTCATTTTTTGATTTTTTCCTAGGCCTAAGACCTTTTAGTAAATTTTCTTGATATTCATGCTCATCATTTATTTCTTTTAGCTTTCGTATATAATTCAATACATCAATCTTATCTATACGGTTTTTATTTTTTTCTTTTAAATCTTTTTCATGGATATCAATATCCTTTGCGATGGATACATGTGAACGTTGATTGGTTTTAATATCTCTCTTACATTTGATTATTTTATTAGATAATTGTTCTTTTTGAGTTCTAAGATTGTTTTGGTCATTATTAATTTTAACAATCGATGATGATAAATTTTTTAAATGAATGAGATTATCTGGGGCTTTATTTAGAAGTCCCAATATTTCTAATAATTTTCCCCTAAACTCTATTCCATTTGAACCATCTATAACTTGATCCTTTTTATTGATTTTTCCTGAGACAACAGACGTAAATGATTCTTTTATTTCATCAATTCGTTTAGAATTAGTCGCAATAAGATATCCGGATTTTTGAAGTGTATTTAGGTCATCATTAGTGATACTATCTGGTAATTTTAATTTATCTAAAAATGCCCGCTTATAAGCATTTGCAATATTTTGTATTGATTCTTTTAGGTATTCTAATATTGTTATTTCATCCTTACCAATTTCCAGATTATAATTTTTTTCCTGAAATAAATCATGGTACTTTAATATTTTAGATTCTAGTTCATCTATTTCTTTTTCAAGGCTTTCTTTGTCATCACTTAAATTTGCACGAGTTTGAGAAGCATGTTTTATTTTTGATCTGTATTGATTCCTTTTATCATAATTTTCTTTATCTGGTTTATTTTTAAATTGATCAGATTCAAATTCTAACTCCGATATTTTTCTATTTAATTCATCGTGTTCTTTGTATTGATCAAATAATTCTTCACTAATAGTTTCGATTTGTGAATTGATTGATTCCAAATTCGAATCAAGTTCATCTTTGTTTGAAAAATATTTTTCCTTTAGACTGTTAAATTCTTTTGAAGTTGTAATTAATTTTTTCCTTGCAGAATCTATTGATTTTATTTTCGAATTTTTTTCAATATCTAATCTAGCTAGACTATATTTTGCACTCTCAGGACTCTGTGCTGATTGAATAGTGTCTTCATGGTTTTTTATTTTTTGTTTTATATTAATTAAGTTTGATTCAGAGCTGTCTTTTTTTCTTATAAGATTTTTTTCTTTAAGTCTGGAAAATATTGGTCCACTTTTTATCGCATTATGTTTTATTAAACTAGAACATATTTCAGAAAAATTTTGGACAGGAATACCTAGAGTGTTATTGATTGTGGTTTCTAGATTTTTTATATGACTACCTGGACCTGTGATATAAAGGTGATTAATTTCATTTTTATTATATCCATCTTTTAATAGAATATCTTGAAAATGGTAAATACATTCTTTTATATCATTAATAAAACTAAGTGCTAAATGGTTTATTATCGCCTTTGCTTTTTTAAAAGGAAACCCATCCTGAATATTTATTTTTGATAATTCAGACCCTATCCCATAAAAAGAAAGGAAGTGTAGTGCTTCATTGATTGCCTCATCTCTATCAATTCTTGTAAGTGAAAGGTCTGCTAATTTTTCAGTGAAATAATCAAGTCCCTTATTAATTTCACGTGATTCGATTAATTGGTTATTCAAAACAAAAACTGTATGGGTTTTAGAATCTCCTATATATATAAGGAGTGAAATAGAGTTAGTTTTATTCAAATTATAATAGGTATATATATTATTTAATATTTGAGGTATAGAGGTTATATATCTTAATTGGAGACCAACTTTCTTAAGTGTGTTATAATCATTTTCTATTACTTGTTTTTGGGATGTATAACAAACCACTGCATTTTTTTTGAGGTTTTTATATTTATTAAAATTGATTAAAGTATTTTTTTCTTCAATATCATAAGTCTCCTTTAAGGTTTTAAATAATTGTTTTTTAAATAATTTTTTATTTTTGCCTCGGGATTCGGTGTAGGTCATTTCACATTGATAATTGTCCGATTGTATGGCGAAATATATTTTATTCTTTTTTTTCTGACTTTT
This sequence comes from uncultured bacterium, assembly GCA_964511215.1. Taxonomy (GTDB): domain Bacteria; phylum Fidelibacterota; class Marinisomatia; order Marinisomatales; family UBA1611; genus CAZEER01. Next base: position 12,061 of record CAZEER010000001.1, read on the forward strand.
AAATTGATTGTAAACATTAATTACTAATTCAGATAAATTGGTTATTTCATAGTTTTTTATTTTGTAAGGGATTGAATATTGATTGATGTGGTTTATATGAAATCCACTCCGATTTAATGTGCATAATAAGAAGGTGACTTTGTTTCCAGATTGAACAAAGGTCATAGCCTTGTTTATGCCATTGAGGTTTAAGATTAAATTTTTATTTTTAATTTTTGTATGGGTTGCTGGTTGTTTTTTTTCTTCATTACTATACAAATCATTTAGTGGATCTGAAGTGGGCTTATTAAATCTTCGATCTAAAACTTTACGCCGATTACGTTTGTTTCTTTGATCTGTAAGTTTTCTCCTAATATTATTTTTCCTGTTATTTTCTCCATTAAATTGATTTTTCTCTATCCTTCTTTCGTTGATTGTAACTCTTCGTAAATAATTTCTCCTATCGGAGTTTCTTCTTCGTTCAATTATTTTTCTTTGAATTAAATTTTTAGGTTCTAATTGGTTTTGTGTGTCAGGGTATAAAATTTCATTTTCAGAATTAATATTTGTTTCTTTCATATTATCAGCAGTTTTTTCTTTTTGAGATCCAATTATTTGGAATTCTTTTGCTGATGGAAGAAATAATTTTTGTTCAATTCCTTTAACAGTTTCAATTTTTACAATATTTAAAATATTATGTGAAACAAGAATTTTTAGGTGATAATAAATTTTTTCTTTTGGAAAGGATATTGAATTAGCGATCTCCGTTGCATTTTTAGGTTTACCAGAAAAACAAGCTAAAATGCGTTTTGTGAATTGTTTTTTTAGAATTTTAGCAATTCTATAATCTTTAATAATTATAATATCTTCTTGATGTTTTTTCATATTTACAACGTATTACAAAAATAGGAGATTGTCTGCAAAATTGCAGATATATGGTAAGATGGTAAAACCACCATTTTATATTGACTCCACATCATGTATTACCTCGGAAAAAGTAATTTCCCAAATTTATTGCATAGAAAGTATTTATTACAAGTACTGTTTGTATTTACAACACTGTGTATTTAAAAGATAATATTTTAATTCAAGAAGTAATTTTGAATTATTCAAATTCTATTAATGAAATTATAGTATAGGTTTTTACAACGTGTAAATAATATTGTAATTAATATTACAGATAACTATATCGTTTCTATAACTTAAAAATTAATATTGTAATTCTATTATTTATCGACTGAAATTATAAATTATTTTGTTAAAATAAATACAATCTAATATATTTTATAATATAAAATAATAAATAAAAGGTCTGTAATATAAATTTATAATTAAATGGTAAATTATATAGGAATATATATTACAATAAATCTGCAATATAAATTTTTTATTTTTTTAAAAAAATTATAATATCTAATTATAATTATATATTTATTTGTTTTAATGTTTCTTTTTCCTCCAAAAGATCCAAATATTCATTTTCTAAATCATTTAATTTTTCGAGTAATTCATTAAGAGCATGGTAATTATCTGACAATTCTGGTTTATTTTGTTCTGCCCGGGCATTGATAATTTTGGAATCTAAATTTTTTAGGCTCTTATTTATTTGTGTTAAACGATTTCGTACTTTTTTCTTTTTATCATAATTGGTTTTTTTGGAAGGATTCCTTTTTTTAGTTTGTTCATCGAACAATTTTGTCATCTTTTCTGATTCATTTAATTTCCATTGATAATAGTCATAGTTCCCTTGAAATATTTTTAAATTACCATCAACTACCTCACATGTTAAATTTGTGACCTCATTTAAAAAGTGTCGGTCATGAGAAATGCATACTATTGCGCCACCATAATTTTTTAATGCTGTTTCCAATATATCTCTTGACTCCATATCAAGATGGTTTGTGGGCTCATCCAATAATAATAAACTTGTCGGTGATATTAAAATCTTTGCTAAAGCTAGCCTTGCCTTTTCACCACCTGACAATACTCTTATAGGTTTATCTATATCATCACCTGAAAACAAAAAACTTCCTAAGAAAGTCTTTAAATCTCTTTCATTAGAATTATCTGACTCACTCAACATGGAAGAATATACTGTATCATTTTCTTTTAAAATCTCAAGTTGATGCTGTGCGTAATATGCTACATTAACACCATCACCAAATATTATATTTCCAACATTTGGTTTTTCTACTCCGGCCAGTAGTTTTATAAACGTAGATTTCCCGGCACCATTAGCTCCGACTAAACCAATTTTTTGATTTCTTTCTAAAACAATATTTAAATTTTTAAACACCCTTACTCTTTCATACCCTTTATTTACATTATCACATTCAACAATTTTCAATGGTGAACGATCTGGCTGTGGTATATTCAAATTGATCGAACTATTGTGTTCCAGTGGCTCCTCTATTTTATCCATTTTTTTTAACATCTTAATCCTACTCTGAACCTGAGAAGATTTAGTATTTTTATAACGAAATTTTTCTATAAATCTTTCTGTGGCTTTTATCTGTTTTTGCTGATTTTTATACGCACTCTTATATTGTTCTATTCTAATGTTTTTCTGTTTTACATATTCTGTATAATTCCCTTTATACACATTTATTTTTTTCAAATGTATTTCGAAAATATAGTTCACCGTTAAATCAAGAAATGCTCTATCATGGCTAATCAAAACAATAGCACCGTTCCATTGTGATAAAAAAGTTTCTAGCCATATTGTTGCGTCTAAATCCAAATGGTTTGTTGGCTCATCTAAAAAAATAATATCAGGTTCCTTTAAAAGAATTTTGGCCAAAGACACTCGCATACGCCAACCCCCTGAAAAAGTATCAAGGTGGTTCATAAATTGATCCTTTGAAAACCCAAGTCCAGTTAATATTTTTTTTGCTTTCTGTTCAATCGTCCAGCCTCCAAGGATTTCAAACCTATTTTGAACTTCACCCATTTTATTTATTAATGGTATATTATCAGGATCTCTTTTTATTGCATCTATCAAATCATTCAATTCGACTTGCACCTTATTAATATCTGAAAACGTAGTTAACAACTCATCTAATATTGGCCGATTTATCCCTTTAACTATATCTTGTGGTAAATAGCCAATCGAAATATTTTTTTCTTTCCTTATGTTACCTGAATCAAAATTTTCTTCACCTAATAATATTCTCAAAAACGTTGTTTTCCCTACTCCATTAGGTCCAACTAGACCAATACGCATCCCACGTTTTATAGAAATATTTGCATTTATAAATAGTTTTCTATCTAAAAACGACTTTGAGATACTCTCGAGATATATCATACATTATAATTAACTAAAAGACAGTAAATCAAAAATATAATTACAATCTACCATAAACAAAATCACCTTGATTATCCGATAGGTTTACAGATGAAATTGTATTTACCAAATCCTTTTCTGCATCAATTTGGACCTTAATATAATTATCTGTATACCCAACCAACTTTCCGTCTTTTATATTTTCAAATAATACTTCTCTTTTTGTATTTAGACATTGATCATAAAAAATATTTCGTTTATTATTTGATAACCTACGTAGCAACTTACTTCGCTGATTTATTAATTCGGTGGGTATTTTATTTGCAAGTTTTATTGCACTAGTATTGGATCTTTCTGAATAAGAAAATACATGGAGATAGGAAATATCTAAATGACTTATAAATTCATAAGTATCATAAAAATCTTTATCTGATTCACCGGGGAAACCAACTATAACATCAACGCCTATGCATGTATCGCTATTTAATGATTTAATCTTTTCAATTCTACTTTTGTAAAATTTAGAGGTATACCTTCTTTGCATGCTGCGTAATATTTTATCTGACCCTGATTGTAGAGGTATATGAAAATGTGGTACAAATTTATTAGAATTATAACAAAATCTAATTATTTCATCTGTTAATAAATTAGGTTCAATTGATGAAATTCTAATTCTTTTAATATTATTAATCATATCTAATTGATATAGTAAATCAAAAAATGATTCTTTAGTTCCTTTACCAAAATCACCTACATTGACACCTGTTATAACAATTTCTTTTTTGCCCGAATCAATAATTTTTTTAGCAATCTTTACAGTATCTTCTATTGTCGCACTTCTGCTTTTACCCCTTGCCAATGGTATTGTACAAAATGAACAGGTATAATCGCACCCATCCTGTACCTTTAAATAAGAACGAGTTCTTTCTTCAATAGAAAAAGATGGTTTAAATTGATTTACATTTTCTATTCCAGATCGTATTATATCCGGTGTATGCTTTAATTTTTTTTTATCCAAATATTGTAAAATATTAAACTTTGCATCTGCTCCAAGTACAATATCCACACCATCGATTGCAGCTAATTCTTTCGGTTTCAGTTGGGCATAACAACCAATTATTGCAATAGACGAATCTGGGTTTTTCAGTTTTGCCTGGCGGATAAGTTTACGAGCTTCTTTATTCGCATTTTCGGTAACTGAACAAGTATTAATTACATAAAAATCTGCTATTTCTTTAAAATTAACAGTTTTAAATCCATGCAAAGCACAATCACGAGAAATTGTTGACATTTCAGAAAAATTCAATTTACATCCCAATGTATGAAATGCGACACGCTTAACTGGAGTACTCATTAGTTATTTTAAGTAAAAATATTTCTTAAAAGTTAAACACAGTAAACCAATTTAAATAATCTGAAATTTAATATATTTAAATTAATTAAATAATTCTGTCAATTAAGTTAAATATATAATGGCATTATTCTTTTTTATTAAATAATTTATGGTATAATATAAATATATCAATGAAGATTGATCATATAGATAAAAAGATATTAAGGATCTTACAAAAATCAGGTAGAGAACCTGCAAGTAATATCGCTGATAAAATAAAGGTTTCAGTACCAACAGTTACTGACAGGATACGAAAACTTCAAGAGCATGGCATAATTTTAGGTTTCCAAGCAATTTTAGACCCTAAATCTATTGGATTAGATGTCGCTGCAATTATCACAATAATTTCTGGTACCTCAAAGTACTATAAAGAAGTAACTCTAGCTACAAAAGAAATGCCAGAAATCCTACAATGTTTTAGCACAACAGGCACGGGTTCTCATATTTTATTGGTAAATACAAAAAATTCTGTGACTTTGGAAGAATTATTAAGAAAACTACAGAGCTTACCAGGTGTTGTACGCACTGAAACTCAAATTATTCTTTCATCATACAAATACGGTGTTAGCTTACCTGTTACAGATGATAACAAGTAGTTTTATATTAGTATTTAATAAAAGGAATGCAATATGAAAAGAATTAGGGCGGAGTATATTTGGATGGATGGACATGAGCCAACAAAAAAGCTCAGGTCAAAAACCAAAGTTATCGATGAAGTCATAAATAAATTAGATGATCTCCCGCTATGGGGGTTCGATGGATCTAGCACAAATCAAGCAATTGGGAATGATAGCGATTGCATGCTTCAACCAGTATATAAAATCCCAGACCCCATTAGAGGCGGCGATGATCTTCTTGTTATGTGCGAGGTACTGAACCCAGATGGCTCAATACATAAATCAAATACAAGGGCACAACTAAGGAAAATAGTCAAACAATTTTCTGATCATGACATATGGTTTGGCATTGAACAGGAATATACACTTTTTGACGGACGTAATCCTCTTGGATGGCCAGAGGGTGGCTACCCAGCACCTCAGGGACCATTCTATTGTGGCGTTGGAGCGGATGAGGTGTTTGGACGTGATATTGTTGAAGAACATCTGGAACTTTGTTTAAGCGCAGGACTACAAGTTTCAGGCATTAATGCGGAAGTAATGCCTGGTCAATGGGAATATCAAATTGGGCCACTAGGTGCTTTAGATTCAGCAGATCAGGTGTGGCTATCTCGTTGGCTTTTATACAGGATTTCAGAAGATTATGGGATAAGCGCAACATTACACCCAAAACCTGTTAAAGGAGATTGGAATGGCGCCGGCGCTCATACAAATTTTAGTACAAAGCAGATGCGTAATAAGGGTGGAATAAAAATTATAGAAGAGGCATGTAAACAATTAGGGGAAAAGCATGATGAGCATATCGCAGTCTACGGTGCGCACAATGAAGAAAGACTAACAGGATTACATGAAACTTGTAGTATTAAAGAGTTTCGCTATGGGATAAGTGATAGAGGCGCATCAATCCGCATTCCTATGCAAACAGCTAATAACGGATGTGGTTACCTTGAAGACCGTAGACCCGCAGCTAACATGGACCCCTACGAAGTTTGCGCTATATTAATTAAAACAACATGTAGCTAAGTAATCAAAGTAATATCTCTATTTGAATTAAATTGAACACATTATAATATTGCACATAACTTTTCCACAGAATAACAGGAGCATAATTAAATGGGAAATAACTTTATAAATAAAATTGATTCACAAATACAAAAGAACCATTTATTAAATCATTCTTTCTATCAGGCATGGAATACCGGTTCCTTATCAAACGATACAATTAAAGAGTATGCTGCACAATATTTTCAACATGTAGCATTATTCCCAAGATATCTTTCATCTATTCATTCTAATTGTGATGACATTAGAATACGTCAAATGCTTTTAGATAATTTAATTGATGAAGAAAAAGGTACCGAAAATCATCCTGAACTTTGGATGCGATTTGCCGAAGGAATGGGAAATAGTCGCAATGAAGTAGATACAAAAATTCTTATGAAAGAAACTAAAGATCTAGTTAACACTTTTATTAATCTCTCTAAATCAGAAAAATATCATATTGGACTTGCAGCTCTTTATTGTTATGAGTCCATGCAACCAGAAATAGCTCAAACTAAAAAAGAAGGGTTAGAGAAATTTTATGGAGTGAATGATGAAAATACTCTCAAATTTTTCACTGTACATATACACGCAGATAAGTGGCATAGAGAGGTTGTAAGGAATTTACTTATCGAGATCAGTCAGTCAACTGAAAATAAAAAGGAAATCTTAATAGCCGTAGAATCCGCTTTGGGGGCATTAAATAACTTTTTAACAGGAATGGAAAAAAATTACTGTTAACAAGTTAATCAATTTTACACTATAAAAAAGGGCAGTTAACTGCCCTTTTTAATTACACTTAGTGCCTCCGTTCTACTCCAGTACGTCTATTTTGTTTCCTTTGATACCCAGACCTTTGGTCTAAGATTTGACGCCGATCTTTATCAACAGGCTGATTGGTCTTTCTACGATGCTCTACTCTCCTATGTTCAGCCCTTCTTTCATTCAATCTTCTCGAGTTTCCTTGCTCTCTATGTTCTTCCATAACTTATTTTTCCTATTAAAAACTAAAACACAACATCAATAAATAATATTAAAACTATGATTTAGTTTTATTTAATTTAGAATGTTGGATCAACAAAGAGTGTGGAATCTGTTTTTACAAGATTTATTTTATCTACCATATCTAATGCACTCACAGCTTGCTCAACCATAGCCATTTCATTATCATGGATAAAATCATCTGCACGGGCAATATACGCTAGATTTTTTACAACCTTGTAACGATCATCATCTGAAGTAAACATTTCTTTAAGTGCACTCAGAGACACCCCATATTGTTCCATTCTCGAATCCTGGTCTCCTAAATCTATGAACTTGTCAATTACTTCAGCTTCCATTGTATTGTATGCCTCATCTGAAACATCCGGCAGCATCACTTTTACATTACCGCGCATTGCTTCTTTTTCAGAATCATCTACTTCACCATCTGCTAAAAAAGAAACACACACAAAAGCGTATACTAAATCGTGATGTTGACTCCAATTTGCCATAATATCACCTTATATTTTTATTTATTAATTGATTATTATTTTTTAGTAGCCATCCATAATAAACACTTATTATAAAAGGGCTATGATACATTATAAGTTATAATGAGTAATATATAAGGTCAAGATATCTCAAAGATCAGCTCATTAGTTTTTTGGGGCCTCTATTATACAAATATTTCAGTTAAATCTAGTTTTTCTTTTGGTTTCTAATCTTGTATTTGAAATCATAAATTCAACAATAAAGATTTAATAAATAAATAAAATACTAAAAAGAGCAAAATATCATTGTATAAGATATATTATGGATAAAATTTACTCAGCACTTGTAAAGCTTAATAGTCTCCAATTTAAATACCGTACAATTATATCATTTATAGTTGTATTTATCGTAATGGTGGGTTCTGATGCTTTTTTTCATCACTATTTCCCCTCCATCGCAGAATTTTTCAAAATACAGCTAAATATTGATCTTTCAGATCCCGAGACTATAGCTCTTGATTTTGCCCCAGAAATATGGGGCGGTGTTCTTGCAATGGTGCTTGGAACTTTAATAATTGTCATAGCTATTGCGGCTGAGTCTTCTCCTAAACTAATGGATTTGTTTGTGAAAGATTGGCTGAGCTTGATTTATGTGTGGTTTTTAATCTTCGCCTCGCTGCATGCAGTTTTGATAATGTTTTACGTAGAACCTTTAGGAAGAGTTTCAAGTTCAGTACTCAATACATATGTTTATCTTTTCCTAGGGTCTATTTTCACTTTGCCTTACATTTTTTATATCCTCTTGTATTCTAAAACAAGTAATGTGGTGACCACTATTTCATCAATAATTCAAGGCTATATCTATAATATGGAAAAACCTATGATCAATATGGCTATGGATGATAGCACTGATGTCATAGAAGAATATCAAAAAGAAATTATGGGGTCTCTTGACCAATTAGATGACCTTTTAGCATTCACAGAATTCAAGGAAACTCAAACTGATATCATAGGAGAAATAAGCAAAATAATTCAACTATATATAAATGAAAAAGTTAGTTTTAATGAAAAATTTTTCATGTTAACCACTACAATAAAATCTAATGCAACATTCCGCACATATACAGAAATGCAGTATCAAGAGATGGCCGAATCTAGATCTTTTTATGAAGTAAAAACATTTCGGTTACTCGGGAGTGCATATATAAAAATGATAACAAATGATCGATTTGATATTGCATCTCTTATACCTGCAGAAATGGTTGATATTGGGAGGACTTGTTTAAAAGTAAAAGATGATATAATTCTTGGCCATGTTAATATCCGTTTTAATACTTTATTTCGCTTTGCTATAAAACATGCATACAAGAATAATGAGCCTCGAAATCTTTATAATCTTGCCTTTCATTATTCAAATATGATCCAAGAATATATAAAAGCTGACCGTGTTGATATGGCAAAGTATTGCTACGACAAATTTAAATTTTATGCAAATGATATCTATAAAAATGCTGAGAAAAACCCCGGGTTATATTTTGTTGTAGATACATTGACATTTGAACTCAGAAAATGCCAAGTTCTTATCCATGAAAAAAACTGGGGTGATGATGATCAATTAGACCTGTTAAAAATGATACTGCAACTTGATAAACCTCCAGGATATTCTAAAGACGAAGTCGATAAAGGAATCCTTGGTGGTAATAATGGAACAAGAAGAATTCAAATAGGATTGGCATTATTTTATCTATCTGTTGCAAAGAATGAATTTGCCATTGCAATAGCTGAAGATTATTTAGACGACCTTGCATATTTTGATGAAAAAACTTTTAAGTCAATCGTAAATACTCAGTGTTTTCTATTATCAATTTTTGGCCCACAATTTTGGGAAGATACTGATAGAGGGACCCTTAATATATATTTTGCTCCAGAGAAAGAACAGTTAGATCCATTCAAAGAACTTTTATTTGGTTTGATGGACAAACGATTAGAAGCTCTTGAAAGAGATGTTAAGTTTCTTTCACTTGAAGTTGATAAGCTAATGCAAAAACGGAAGAAACAAGATGGCTATTTAAATGATGCTGACAAGGAAAGAATGGAAGAGCTCCAAAGAAAGATTTCTGCTAGAGAAAAAACAGAAGATGAAAAATCTATAGCATGGGTAATCAATCATGATATTTTATATTCATTGTTATGTATTTCATTTTTTGCTGATCAGGAAATAGATGAAGCTGAAAAGGATGCTATTTTTTATAGCTATAAAATGTTCGTTGATAATTTAGACAATGAAGGTTTCAATAAAGACTTTGGAATAACAACAGAAAAATTTATTGAACTAAAAACAGAAGATGCACGTCAAAAACAATTTGAAGATTCTTTAATATTAATTAAAGAAAATAAAAGTTTTGATAATGAACAATTGCTCCTTTTGGTCAAATGTTATATTGATATTGCTAATGCTGATGATTTTATTCATGATAATGAAGTTATACTAATACAACAAGCAATAAATATTTTTGACTTGAAGATAAGTGTCAATAAACCCAAATCTGGAGATAGATTAAAATTTGAAAAGTAAAATACTATCGAGTTAAAGCAAAAAAGAAAGCTTGTGTCAAATTTGAAATATCACCACTAGCAGTAGCTAAATTATTTACAGCTGATTTTGCAACTTCAAAATACACGGAACCTCCAATTTCAGGATTATCTTTTACAATATTTGTAAAATCATCCAGACCAAGGATCCCATATTTTAAGTCAGTAGTGGAATGTACATGAGCAGTTCTTATAGCATTATCCAAAACAAGAGAAAATTCACCGATTCCAAAAGCTGGAGCCTCAACAACAAAAACTGTGGCCTCTGAAATTGGTGCTGATGCAGGTTTAGGATCTGTTGTTTCTAATCGTATAATCGGCTTTCTTGAAGTCGTGAAACCACTAGACGTTTTTACCATCATATTTTTACTTACTTCCACCTGCCCTTGAAATACTAATATCATTGTATCTCCAGTATCACCTTCTTTTAATAGTTGTTCTTTTGGTCCACAATCTTTTATTTCTACAGTAGACGCAATTTTTTCACATGCATTAATATCTACTTTACTAAAGTGGTTTATTTTTTGAATTTGTTCTGGTGTCGGATTCATTTTCTACCTCAAAACCAGAGCACTATGTTTCCCATCAATGGTATAATCGTCTGGAGGATTAATTGTAACTACAACATGTTCGTCACTACTGAGACTTATTCCTGCACCATCTAACTGTTCTTTGATCATATTTCTTATCAATGGGCTCCCACTTTCACCCATATGCTCATCTAAACTAAACCCTGCTTTTCTGATTGCATATCCAACTAATAGCCAGCCATATTTAAATTTATAAAAAGCTGATATTTTATTATGAGATTGGCCAGTTAAAGTTTTTGGGATTTTAACTTCCTGTAACCCTTTGTCTTCTTCTTCTTTTAAAATAAGATCATCAAAAAACTGGGGAACACCTGGATCAGTTACATGCTTAGCTAATAGATGTGGAACGTGCTCATCAGGTATAACAATTTCATTAGCGTTCGCACGTTGAAGATGTGAAACATTTTCTACATCAAGCACGTGAGCAACAACATTACATGATTCTGCTATAGCTTTCGCAGTGAGGCAGGTTAGTACTGTTTTATCTTCGTCTGCCTCTTCATGCGGTAGCAGCCCTGAAGTATCGGGCAATATCATAAATGTCCCCGCTTTATCTAAAAAAGCCTTTCTTAATACAGATTCATTGGTAAAATTTTCTGGAATATGAGAAATATCTAACCTTTCGTAACTCACAATCGCACGTTGAATAATATCTTTATCCATTTCATTAATTAATATTACAATAGGACTAGCGTCTTTATTAGCATCAATTAGATTCAAAATAGACGGAACTGTTTTATTCCAACCAGCAATAACCAAATGACCATCAAATTTATTTTCATCCAAAGTATCATCTCCTTTTAATCTTTGAGCAACCAATACAGATGCAACTGCCCCGCCCAATAATGTGACAACTCCAAAATTTAACAACATAATTATAATAGTAAGAAATTTACCTAAATGTGTAACGGGGCTTACATCTCCATATCCAACTGTTGTAAAAGTTACAACAGACCACCACAAGGTATGGAAAAAAGTATCTAGCCAATTGGGTTCATTTTCACCGAAAATAAAACTACTCTCGACATCGCTAGATACATCAGCGCGGAACATATCATACTCAAGTATTGTAAGTGCACTAGTAGATAAAAGGATAAGTACAAAAGCCCAGGAAGCATACCTAATGAGCTCATTACCAGAATAAAATAATTTTATTTTGTTGATAATATTTAGGGAAAAATAGGGCGTTTTTTCGTTATTAATCCCATCTTCATCTTCTAATACAATCGAATCAAGAGCTTCGATTTCAGGAATCTTATTTAGTTTATCATAAAGATCTTTATTTGAACCTATAACTTTTTCTAGTTCTGCATTTGAGACTTCTTGATCTTGAATTTTATCTATGGAGGGGGCATTTTTCATATTAATCTATTTTCTTTGGTATTAAAAATAACTGTAAACAATAAAAATACTATAAAATTATTTCAAAATAAGCAAACAGGATCTTTATAGATAATATTCCTGAATTGATTGAACTTTTATACTAGAGGTCTCCGAACGTATCGCTCTTACGGCTGCGTTCGCACCAGACAATGTTGTAATTGCAAGAATCCCATGGTTAATGCATGCTTTTCCTATCGCTTCTTCATCAAATCTAGATTGCGCACCCATAGGAGTATTAATTACTAAATTGATTTCTTTATTTTTAATCCCATCTACAACATTTGGTCTTCCTTCCCCTACCTTAAACAAAGAAACTGCATTCAACCCATTTCTTATAAGCTCTTTGGCGGTACCACTAGTTGCAGCCAGTTCAAATCCAATTTCAGTCAAATCTCTGGCAATAGGAATTACATCTAATTTGTCTGCATCATTAACTGAAATAAATACTGTTCCCTTTGTTGGGATTATATTCCCCGCACTGATTAATGCTCTACGGAAAGATTCACCTAAAGTTTTAGATATCCCCATTACTTCTCCCGTGGATTTCATTTCAGGACTAAGAAAAATGGATTCTTTTGGAAATTTGTTAAATGGCAAAACTGCTTCTTTGACTGATATATAGGGAGTCTGATCCCAAGGTTTTAAATTGAATTGGTCAATTTTTGCACCAACTGAAAGTTGTGCGGCAATACGTGCTAAAGGAATATTTGTTGCTTTACTAACAAACGGGATTGTGCGACTTGCTCTTGGATTTACTTCTAAAACATATACTCGCTCATCTTTATATGCAAATTGTAAGTTAATTAACCCTATTACATTTAATTCCAAAGCCAATCTTTTACTTATTCGGATAATTTCTTCTAACGCATCTGTCTTTATCTTATAAGGAGGTAAAACACAAGCCGAATCACCTGAATGTATTCCTGCCTCTTCAATATGCTGCATGACAGCACCTATAAATACCTCATTTCCATCGCATATTGCATCTACATCAAACTCAAATGCATCTTCAAGAAATTCATCTATAAGAATTGGGTGTCCTTCTGTAACATCTGCAGAACGCGTAATATAATCAATTAATTGCTCTTTTGAATAAACGATTTCCATGGCGCGGCCCCCTAAGACATAGCTAGGGCGTGCTAATAGAGGAAAACCAATTTTTTTCGAAACATGAATTACTTCATCTAATGTCCTTCCTGTACCATATTTAGGACAAGTAATATTTAATTTTTCAAGAATTATACCAAATTTTTCACGGTCTTCTGCCAAATCAATATTTTTAGGGGATGTGCCGATAATTTGTGCTCCTGCATCTTGCAGAGCATTAGCAATCTTTAAAGGTGTCTGTCCTCCAAATTGAACTAATACACCATTTGGTTTTTCAAATTCAATAATATTTAAAACATCTTCAAAGGTAACAGGTTCGAAATATAACCGATCCGCTAAATCAAAATCAGTACTAACTGTCTCTGGATTACAATTTACCATAATAGTCTTATAACCTTGGTCTTTTAATCCAAGAAGGGCTTGTACACAACAATAATCAAATTCTATACCTTGACCTATACGATTTGGTCCACCTCCTAGAACAACTATCTTTTTACCTTTAAGAGGTTCAATTTCATTCTCTGCATCATATGTAGAATAACAATACGGTGTGTGCGCAACGAATTCAGCAGCACAAGTATCTACTAATTTAAAGGATGGTAAAATCGAATTCCTTTTCCGTTCATTCCTTATTTCTAAATCTGTTTTATCATACCAACGACATAATTGAGCATCTGAAAATCCATTTTGTTTTAAAGTCAATAATGAATCTTTTTTATTGAATTCAGTAATTTGTTTTATTTGATATAAAAACCATGGGTCTATATTTGTTATACGGGATACATCTTTTATAGTTTTACCCTCTATAAATGCTTGTCTTATTTTTAATAATCTAAAGCTAGTCGCATATCTCAAAGTTGACATATCTAGAGATCTAAATCGGATTAAATTGGGATCATTTTCTGTGATTTTCTTTGCCTCCAGTCCGTCTAAACCTACTTCTAAAGCACGATAAGCTTTTTGTAATGATTCTTTAAAGTTTCTTCCAATAGCCATCACCTCACCGACACTTTGCATTTGCACGCCTAAATGGCCAGATGCTCTCGGAAATTTTTCAAAATCAAATCTGGGTATTTTTGTTACAACATAATCAATTGTGGGCTCAAAAGCTGCCATAGTTTTCCCAGTAATATCATTCGGTAATTCATCAAGGGTATAACCTACAGCAAGCTTTGCTGCAATCTTTGCAATGGGAAATCCAGTTGCTTTTGATGCTAATGCTGAAGAACGACTAACTCTTGGGTTCATTTCGATTATTATACATTTACCATTATCTGGGTTTACGGCAAATTGCACATTAGAACCACCAGTTTCTACACCAATTGTCCTTAAACATAATAAGGACCAATTCCTCATAATTTGTAGTTCTTTATCTGATAAAGTCATTGCTGGTGCAACTGTTACCGAATCTCCTGTATGCACTCCCATAGGATCAATGTTTTCGATAGAACAGATAATTATTGCATTATCAGCTTTATCTCTAATTACCTCTAATTCAAATTCTTTCCAACCAAGTAATGACTCCTCAATCAATACTTCTGTGATTGGGCTTGCCTGAAGGCCTTTTTCGACTAAATCTTTAAATTCTTCATAATTATATGCTACAGATCCCCCCGTGCCGCCCAAGGTGAAAGATGGTCTAATAATTATTGGAAACTCAATTGTTTCAAGAAGAAGATTTGCCTGTCCTAAAGAATGAATAAACCCTCCTTGGGCTGTATTAATTCCAACTCTATCCATTTCTTTCTTAAATTTTTCTCTATCTTCAGCTTTTTCTATTGCTGCTACTTGCGCGCCAATTAATTTTACATCATAAGAATCAAGTACACCTTTTTTATGTAGTTCTATAGCTATATTAAGCCCTGTTTGTCCACCTACAGTTGGAAGGATAGCATCCGGTTTTTCTTTTTTAATAACTGCTTCTACAAAATCTACTGTTAAAGGCTCAATGTATGTGGCATCTGCTAATTCTGGATCGGTCATGATAGTTGCAGGGTTTGAATTAATTAGAATAACTTTATACCCTTCTTCTTTTAATGCCCTTGTAGCCTGCGTTCCAGAGTAATCAAACTCACAGGCCTGACCTATCACAATAGGACCCGCACCTATAATTAAAATTGACTTTATATCATTTCTTTTTGGCATTTTTCATCATCTGAACAAAATCATTAAACAAATAGCGACTATCATGAGGACCTGGGCTGGATTCCGGATGAAATTGAACAGAAAAGGCTAATAATTCCGAACATTTAATTCCCTCAGATGTATTATCATTAAGATTGATATGTGTGGATATCACATGCTTTGGAAGAGATTGTAGATCTACAGCAAAGCCATGATTTTGACTTGTTATCTCAACTATTCCTGTATTTATATTCTTAACTGGGTGATTAATTCCTCTATGCCCAAATTTAAGTTTAAAGGTTTTTGCCCCAAGTGCAATTGCCAGAATCTGATGACCCAAACATATCCCAAAAATTGGGACTTTACTAAGAAGAGCCCTAACTGTTTCTATACCATAGGTTACAGCTGCGGGATCACCTGGCCCATTTGAAAGAAATAC
>CAZEER010000001.1:28180-78292 GCA_964511215.1 uncultured bacterium
ATACATCTGTATCTACTGTGGAAATAATTCCATTCATTGTCCCATTATCTCGAATGTGTCTTGTAATCGCGCGAGTATCCACTCCCTGAATTCCAATAATTTTTTCGTTCTGCAAATAGTCACCGATTGACCTTTTCGCTCTCCAATTAGATGGGACTAGACTCTCCTCCTTCACGACAAAACCAGCAACTTGAATTCTATTAGATTCCACATCTTCTGTATTAACACCATAATTCCCTATATGTGGTGCTGTCATTGTCACAATCTGCCTACAATAAGATGGGTCTGTAAGAATTTCCTGATAGCCCGTCATCCCTGTATTAAAACATACTTCACCAATCGTTTCACCAGGATAACCAAATGAAAAACCTTTAAATAAAGTCCCATCAGATAAAAGAAGAAAAGCTTCATTCATAAGTATAAATGTAAATAAAAACTAAATGGGAAAACTCACAAAAGTTATTCAATGGATTAGAATAATCATTATAGAAAGAATATAAAATTCATCCAGAAGGATTTCGAATCAAAACATGAGTAACTAACTAATATACTATTTTAATAAAACAAGAACTTTGCAGTCAGTTAATAAACCAAATTTTTTTTCCACGGCTCTGATGCGTTCAGCATCAATATTTGAAATAGTTAGATTCACAGTATCATTACTACTAACAGCTTCAATCATGATCGGGTTATTCCCTACCCTGCGTCGGACATTCCCATCTTTCATAGTATGAGCATAACCAATAGGTCCTCTGTTAACAGACCTTGATCGCGTATAGTGTCGAGGTCCATATATGAGCTTGTCATCTTCATTAAACACTTTTGGTACCATTGCTGGAATATGATAAATATTTCTTGCATCAATTACTACTCCCGATATTCTTTCAGCCTTTGGGATAGAACTGCGGGTCATAAGAAAAGTAGATTGGGATAAATTTTCATTCATGTGACCACTAGCATCAACTAGAATTTCAGCTATACCTGACATTTTTACAGCAAGTGCGATAGCAACCTCGTTCCGCTCTAAATACTCTATTTCCCCTTGCTGATATGCGCTACTCACTAAAGTTGCTACGCGGCTATCTGTTAACGCATCTTCGAGCATAATTTCCCCTACTGTCCTGCCATCATAGTTCACAAGCTTTACAAGCTCTAATAAATTTTCTCTTGCTCTTGCTCTTGCTTCACCCTTAGATAATTTTAAGTTCTTTTCTACTAATTGGAGATCCCCTTGTGAAATTTCTTTAGCAACCACCGAAGCGGTACCACGGGAGATAATAACTCGGTTTGCATAATCAATAAATCCATGATCCGTGCGTACTACACATGCTGAAGGTGAATCAACTGCTAGAAGATTATTTGTTATTAACAAAAAAATTGATAGGTATTTAACCATAGAACCTCAACTGTAAGTAGGGGAAAGTACCAATTTTGTACATCGTTGTGCAACTGCACAAAAAACAATCTTAAATATTTAATTTTTTTCATTCATTAAATAAATCTATCAGGAATTACTTACAAATATTTTTACATTATCATAATTGCGCATTGGGAAAGAGGTTGTTTTTAAAACCAAATGTTATATTTTAAAATTTCACAAATGCATAATAGTTTAAACTAATATGATAATAAAAATTTTTATTTTTTCATTATTGATCAAAAGTATCGCAGGTAATTCACCACATTATGGGGATAACCAGATCGTTACCCTTTTAAACAATCATTTTAATGTAACAAAGGGTGAAAATAAATTATTAGGTCATTATTTTTATAAAAATAAGGATAAAGAAATTTTTCAAATTGAGATAGAAACAGACAAATATAACATGAATGATGATATGTTTTTCAGTTTTGATGTTATCAGCCAACTTACCAATGTATCAAAAAGAAATTTTACACACGCTATTGTTATAATGCATTTTAACATTAATGCCTTACCAATTATTACAAAAGTAGAATTAGCATGCTCAAAAAAGTATTTTATTGATAAAAAATACAGCAAGTATCAATGGCAAAAAAATTGTTTATTTATTCAAAACAATTGATAGGATAAATATTATTTTAAACTTACAATTGTAAAACCTTTATCTAGTTAAGACTGTATGAATCAAACCTCAAAATGGTAAAAAAATATTATTTTAACCTTTTCTTTTTTATTCCGTTAATTTTAACAGGACAAATTGAAAAGCAAGTTCGAGATGATAGCCCTGATTTATTTATAAACCAGCATCTTTTTCATTCTCCGCCCAAACCTTTTTTCAAAGGTCGGATACACAATTTAGATTTTATCACTGATATCTCTGCAGATTCCATAGTATCTGGGACTCTTTTTTTAAAAATGAATTCCAATTCTTCCTTCCAAGAATACCAGCTTGAGTTGTCTCATGGATTATTTCGTTTCAGCTATAATCCTAGAATTCACCCAGGTCATCATATAGAATATTATTTCGTAGTTACAACAAAAGATCGAATCTATGGCACACCGGTGGATGCCAATGGTGATCTTAAACCAATTAAAAAATTGCTTGTTGATCCTGTACAGTATTATAAACAACAAGCACGGTTAAATAAATGAAACCTGCACAGAGAATTGCTGATTTATTAGAAATAATTCGAGATCATAATTATAGATACTATATTCTAAATAACCCAGTTATTTCAGATGGGGAATATGATATCCTTTTTCGTGAGCTTGAATCTTTAGAGAAAGAACATCCCCAATATCTTAATGCCCAGTCTCCAACCCAAAGGGTTGGATCTACTCCAATTGGAGAGTTCGGCACCATAAAGCATGAAATGCCAATGCTTTCGCTTGCAAACGCGATGAACCAAGAAGAGCTGATTGCTTTTCATAATCGTACTGCAAAATCATTGCAATTAGAACTCATCACATATGTAGCAGAGCCGAAACTAGATGGATTGGGAGTGGAATTAGTATATAAAGATGGTTATCTGGTTAATGGTTCAACAAGGGGGGATGGTACCACTGGTGAGGATATTACCCATAATTTAAAAACGATTCGTGCAATTCCTCTAAAACTAAGGGAAAAAGAAAAAACCCCACCTGCGTTATTCCAAGTACGGGGTGAAGTATTTATTGAAAAAAATAATTTTCTTCAACTAAATAAAAAACGTCAAAAAGAAAAAAAAACTCCATTTGCTAATCCAAGAAATGCTGCCGCTGGTAGTCTTAGGCAGCTTGATCCAGCTGTGACATCCACTAGACCTCTTTCTATTTTTTGTTATGAATCAGGATTAATAAATGGTGAAACGTTTGAAAGCCATTTCCATTTTCTAGAAGCACTTAAAATATGGGGCCTGCCGGTAAATCCATTGATTCAAATAGTTAATAATTATCACGAAATTATTAAATACCACAAAAGACTCGAACAGCAAAGAAATCAATTACCTTATGAAATTGATGGTAGTGTATTTAAAATTAATGATTACGCTCAAAGAGAAAAATTAGGTAGCCGCAGCCGCTCTCCTCGGTGGGCAATCGCAGGAAAATTCAAGGCACAACAAGCAACAACAATTATCAAAAATATCGAGGTACAAGTTGGTCGAACAGGAGCACTGACTCCAGTTGCAACGCTCGATCCAATTTTTATTTCAGGAGTCACAGTTAAAAAAGCAACCTTACACAATCAAGATGAAATTGATCGAAAAGGAATTTGTATTGGAGATACTGTTTTGATTGAACGTGCAGGTGATGTTATCCCCAAAATTGTAAAAGTTATAAAAGAAAAACGGCCAGATAATGTGACACCATTTCGCATACCTAAGGATTGTCCTATCTGTAACCATAAATCATATCGTCAAGCAGGTGAAGCCATCTGGAGATGTAGCAATATTGCATGCCCTAAACAGATTAAAAGAAAGATTGAACACTTTGCATCAAAAATGGCACTAAATATTGATGGACTGGGAGTGAAAATTATTGACCAGCTAGTGGAAGAAAGAAGACTGAATTCTATAGATAGCATTTTTGCATTAAAAAAAGAACAATTAGAATCTCTAGATAGATTCGGATCTAAATCAGCAGAAAATTTGATTTTATCAATTCAAAAATCAAAAAATACATCTTTTTCAAGATTTGTATATGGACTCGGAATCAGAAATGTCGGAGAACATATTGCAAAAATTTTGGAAAAATATTTTAAAGGTAATCTGAAAATATTTATTTTAACATCAAAAGAAGAACTGGAAACGATTGAAGGAATAGGCTCAATTGTTGCTACTGAAATAATTCATTTTTTTTCCAATCAATCAAATTTAGAAATTATACAAAACTGCCTTAATCAAGGAGTTAAAATAGCCGCATTTAAAGAGAATTTATATGAACCTTTATTAAACCAAATATTTGTTTTTACAGGTTCGCTAAAACAATTTACTCGTAGTGAAGCTAAAGAGCGAGTATCTGCTTTAGGAGCTAAAACATCGAGCTCTATAAGTAAAAAAACAAATTATGTAGTCTCTGGTTCAGAGTCAGGCTCTAAAATAAACAAAGCAAAAAAACTCAATGTTCCTATCATCACCGAAAGTGAATTTTTAAGAATTATCAATAATGATAAAATTGATTAGACTAAATTTTTTATGAAAAAATTATCAGTTATTTTTTTTTTAAAATTAATTTTTCCTCTAAATGCTGAAAATCTTGCTCTAATAAAATTAGCTGATGTACCCCAAAAAGCTCTTTATATAACGCAACCTAAAAATGAAAAAGAGCGTCTTTTTGTTATTAATCAAAGAGGATTAATTCACATAATATATAAAGGGAAAACACTTGCACAACCATTCCTTGATATTTCAGATAGAGTTCATGCTCCTTTAACTCTAGAAAGTGAAGAAGGGCTCACTGGTCTTGCATTTCACCCAAATTATCAAAAGAATGGATATTTTTATTTGAATTATATAGATAAAAATAATAATTCTGTTGTTTCAAGGTTTTCTGTTAAAGACGATTTGAATAAAGCCGATAAAAATTCAGAAAAAAAACTTTTAAGCCTTACCCAACCATTTGATAATCATAACGGTGGACATCTCGCATTTGGACCTGTAGATGGTATGTTATATATAAGCTTCGGTGATGGTGGTAAATACGCTGATCCATATAATAACTCCCAAAACTTAGGAACATTACTGGGATCCATATTACGTATTGATGTTGATAATGATGATCCATATGGAATTCCTTTTGATAATCCATTCGCCAGTAAAAAAAATTTGCGGCCTGAAATATTTTGTTATGGATTAAAAAATCCATTGCGATTTTCATTTGATAGTAAAACAAACGATTTAATTATCAATGATGCTAGTAAAAATTCATGGGAAGAGGTTAACTGGGTTACTTGGGACAAGTCTAAAGGCGGTAATTTTGGGTGGCCTATTATGGAGGGAAAACATTGCTTTGATTCTGAGGCTTTTTGTGAAACAAAAAGTCTTATTTTACCAATTCATGCATACTCTTCAAATAACCTTGCCTATCTACCGAGAATTTTGGCTATGAATGAAAAAGAAACAACAGGATGTTCGGTATCCGGAGGGCACGTTTATAGAGGAAACAAACATTCTTCTTTACAAGGAATGTATATATTTGGTGATTATTGTAGTGGTCAGATATGGGCTTTAAAACAAATTAATGGTAAAATTATATCGTTTATAAATTTACTGCCTGAATTAAAAAGGTGGAGTAAGACCCTCCCCCTATATATTTCTTCTATTGGTGAAGACAATATGGGGGAATTGTATGTAGTGGATTATTTAGGGACTATCTATAAATTCATCTCTAATTAAAAGTAAAAACACCATGATGAAAATAGAAGAAGTAGTAGGAGATGTGATCTTACTAGTTTTAGATAACCATGAACCATTAAAAAAAATAGGCATTGACCAAGATAAAATATATGCGCAAATAAAAGGCTATGATGAAAATGGTATGTGGATCCATCACCCAGAGTTTCAAGTCCCTGATTTTAAAACGAAAGGGGATGCAAAAACACTAGAGGCATCAATCCTCATCCCATGGGTATTTATTATCTCCATTGCTCATTTTCCTGGTGCAGAGGGGTTTGACTTCCCTTCTCCATTCAAACATCCGATAGGCTTCTAATACTTTAATGTCACCAGTAGCAATAGAAATAAAAGGATTAACTAAATCCTATGGGGATGTACTCGCTCTAAATGGCGTTGACATTCAGATTAAAAGAGGCGAATTCTATGGATTATTAGGACCAAATGGTGCTGGTAAAACCACAACAATTAATATTCTAACAGGGTTAGTTTTTAGAGATAAAGGATCTACAAAGGTTTTTGGCAGAGACACTATACAAGACTTTCGTTATACAAGGTCAAAAATTGGGATAGCAGCACAGGAATTTTCAGTTGATTGGTTTTTCCCAATTGAAAAACTTCTTTTATTTCAAGCCGGATACTATGGCATTAAAAAACATGATGCCATGCCAATGGTTAATGTTTTATTAGAACGCTTGGGACTTTCAAAAAAAAGAAACTCTCGATTGCGTCAGCTATCAGGAGGAATGAAAAGACGCTTTCAAATTGCTAAGGCACTTGTGCATAATCCTGATATTATTATTCTTGATGAGCCCACAGCTGGTGTGGATGTTGAATTACGAAGAGATCTCTGGCAATACCTTAGAGATTTACATTCTGAAGGTAAAACTATTTTATTAACCACTCATTATATAGAAGAAGCAGAGTTACTATGTGAAAACGTCGCCATTATTGATCAAGGATCAATTTTAAAAAAAGGATCACCTAGAATGCTTACTCGAGAATTAGGGACCGCCGGAATTACAGTCAATCTTGGAGATTCACATAACCAGATTAGAAATGAATTGAAAGAATATAAATTCACTCAAAAAGAAAATAGACTGCATTTTTCAGTAAAAGATCCCGATCAAGCATTACCTAAGATTATACAAATCTTGTCAAAAGAAAATATCCATATCCAGAGCATTAAATCGAACAAATCATCATTAGAAGATGTATTCTTAAATCTAACCGGAAAAGGAATTAATGAATGAATTGGGTAGGTTTAAATACACTGATTTATCGAGAAGTCGGTCGTTTTTTTTCTGTATATAGGCAAACTGTTTTACCAGGACTAATCACAACAGCTCTTTATATTGCTATTTTTGGGTTTACATTAGAGCAACGAATAGCAGAAATACAGGGGATTCCCTATACTATGTTTATTTTACCAGGGCTAATTATGATGAATACACTTACCAATGCAACATCCAACACATCATCTTCTATGTTACAAATGAAACTACTTCAACAATTACCAGACCTTCTAACTGCTCCATTATCTGGTTTTGAAATTTCATTGGCCTACATTATTGGTGGCACAGTTCGAGGATTAGTCAATGGTGTCCTAGTTTTGATTTTAGGAATATTTCTAATTGGTATGCCTGTAAAAGATCCAATAGGTACTGTGCTATTTATACTGTTAGTCTCTTGGGCATTCTCTAGCATGGGACTCCTGCTCGGACAACTCGCTGACAGTTGGGATCAATTAGCCATGATGCAAAACTTTTTTCTTACACCTCTTAGCTTTCTCGGGGGGATATTCTATTCTATAAAAATGCTGCCTGCTTGGGCACAAACTCTTAGTTATATTAATCCTATATATTATATGATCAATGGTATTCGTTATACTATTTTGGGTATAAGCGATTCAAAAATAGAGATTAGCATATTAATGGCTATTATTCTTACTGTGGTTTTCACATTAGCATCAATCCTACTTATGCAAAGTGGGAAAAAAATAAAACAATGAAAAATTATTTACTCCTTCTATTATTTATGTCTGTTGTTTTTACGCATGATCCAAATAAAGAAGAATTAAATTGGAAATATTATTATCGATTTGGATCTGTATTTTCAGAAACCCCAAAATTTGGAACGGCTGGGTACACTAGATTAAAACGGACAACAAAAAACACTTTTCATGATGTTCGTTTATTGGCTCATATATTTAAGAATGACACTGAGATAAAAATACGCCATAAATCTAGCCGGCGTTTTCTGACTTTAGATAAATTTTATTCTTTTAATACATTAATTTATGAAAAAAATACTATTATAAATGTTGATCTGCGTTATCATTATAATCAAGGCCTCGGATATTTCTTAAAAAATAGAGAGTCGGGAAACATGACCTTAGAAATTGGGGTGGCTTTTGATAATTCTGATTATTTGAATAACGAACAAAAAACTGCTTACATAAGAACAGCGTACTCTATAGATCAAGATTTAAATAAATTTTCAGGTAAATGCGAAATAGATTATTATCACCAAGTCAGTAATATTGTTGATTCAACCAACCTTTCTAGATTTCAAATTTTAACTGAATTAAAATGGAATCTTCGAAAAAACTCAGGTATCATCACTGGGTTCACCTGTGACATCCATAATGACGATCTTAACCCTTCTGTTTTTCTTGCCCTTGCAGTTTCAGAGTCACTTAATTGGGACATGTAATATTATAATTATTAATCAAACTATAAACCAATCGAATGCTTTAATTAAAATGGGTTGATAAGTGTCAATTGCAAATAAGGATTGGGATTATTATCTGCCTCCCATTCTTTTGGCTCTTGTGCCCAGCCATAACTAAAAATAAAAATAGGAGCTGCTGCCAAATTAATCGAAAATCTAAACTCAGCTCCTGTAGTAATGATTATTTCTTCTGTTTCTTTGGCGTTACTCCATGCGTTACCAAAATCAGTAATTAATGCAAATGTTGGCCTACCTAGTTTTAATACCCTAAAAGCTTCTATAATATTAATTGGTACTATTGGCAATCTAAATTCAAAAGTACCCATAAATGCCTCAGTCCCGAATCTACTGCCTGTATAACCTCTTGGAGACATATATTCGCGTCCTGGAGTCACGCTGCCCATCAAATAGAAATTCGGGATATTAAAAATTCCCAAAGAATCCTGGGTTGGTGGTGTTCCATTGATTGTTTCGTATCTCAAACGTCCATAAAGTGTAAACGGACCAAGTTTATTATTTGTATAACTATCAAACTCTATTTTAGTGTAATCAAAATTGCCCCATAGTTCTTCCGTAGCATATTTTAAAGCTGCCGTTAGTCCATACCCCTGTCTCGGAGATAACATGTTTACTCTGTGCTTCCTTTTATTAACAAAAGTATATTTCAGATTAATGCTCCCTTCATCTTCTCCTGTGCGTGCTGATTCAAGATTTGAAAATATGGATGTTTCTGGGGGGCGGCTATCTTGCATATAAATTTTTCTATTAACCAGCTGTAAAGAATATGTTAAAGAATGGTTTGCAGAAAGAGATTTGCCAAAATTATATGGAGATCTACCCCATATAGTAAACCCGTTAAAACTTTCGATGAAAGACTGTTCTTGGTTTAAAAACTGTAATTGAAAGTTACTATCCTTATAAATATCTATTCCCCAGAAACCTCTAAAAGGGAAGCCCGATGAATTTTGATATCCTATATATGTACTATGTAAAGTACTCTCAGCACCCCAAGCTGCACCATAAAACATAGCAAGAGTATGCTGGCCTAAGGCATCTGTAAAAGCACCATTATACAAAAAAGATTCAACGTCAGGCAACACAATACTGCCGAGATGTTTCATGTTTTTGTAAAACTTATAATTTGTTTCATCAATTATATTAACTGTTAGATCTGGGTCAATATTTTTTATTGGATAGTCCGGTCTCTTTTCACGCCAAGATGAAAACCCATTATTAATATTTATTGTAGTTTTATTTGCAACCCTTTTAGGATCAACAGATACTACCCTTGCAGAGTCTACAGTATTTAATGTCATTGCAGTAATTGTCGATGTTGTATTATTCCACTGTGTCCCTATCACCACATCTCCAACATCTGTGTTCTGGATTGTAGTTCCAGTTTTCAAATCATATGTGAATAGGTTCGGGGTATATTCATATAAACCTGTATATGAAATTTTTTCGCCGTTAGGATGCCAAATTGGTAAATAGTCGCCTTCACTAGAATTGGTGATTTTTTTTGATTCACCTGTTTCAATTTCCACAATATAGATATCCATTAATCCATCAGGACCAGATTTCGAAAAAACTACTTCTTTCCCGTTCGGACTCCAGAAAGGTGTTATAACCTGCGTGTTCATTCCATTTTTTGTGATTTGTTTTACATTTTTCCCATTGGTATCCATAGTATACAATTGGGAGATTGAATTTTTATGCGCAACAAATAAAATCGATTCCCCATCAGGAGAAAACTTTGGATAATTTGCCCTCATAGAGTAGGTAAGGAGTGTTTTTTTATTTGTTTCTATATCAATTTTCCACACATCATAAATAAGTGACTGGTTTTTACCATAGCGATACTTAGGATAGACAATAGATTTATTATCCGGAGAAACATCAAGATTCATAATTAATTCACCAAAAACACCATAATCTAACTCTTTGAGTTTCCATTTATGTTTTACCCTTTTAGGCTTTTCATTTTTTTTCTTTGCTATCTTAACTCTCTCTTTCCATATTTTTTTTTCTTTTGCAGTATCTCTCGTTGCAACAACCAGTGATAAGTCTCCCTGCCCTTTGGATAACATCCCAATCATTGCAATACGCATACTGTCAGGGAAATAATCGAAGGTTACAACTTTTTTCATAGGTAGTTTGTGGACACGACCAACATCTATTAATCTTTCTTTCTGTGCTCTCTGACCATAAAAAAAAGTGTTCATATGGCGACGCCAATCTTCGTTGAATTGTTTTAGTTTAATACCTGTGTGTTTTTTAAATGAATTTTCAAAAAATAAAAGTCCCGCACTATTGCGGTAATTCAAGATCTTCGTTATTGTAGAATCACCAAATCGGTCTGCAAGGTATAAGCTTTTTGAAAAACCATCATTATGAGGATCCGCAATTTTATGTACTGTATTACGTATAACATGACCTTTATGTGATATATCGTAACGAAATGGTCTCCATTTTTCAGTATAGTATTCTGCTAAACCTTCCACTATCCATGGTGGTACACCACTAATGAGGCTATGCATTGTATTAGGCAACCACTTAGGACCTTTTACAGTATTAAAAAACACAAGATGTTGAAGTTCATGTACTAATACGCTCCTCATCCATTTTTCATCTCCAAGCCATAAAGATGCGTCATTCTGATCTACCCAAATAATTGTATAGTTTCCAGATGTAGCAAACCCATTTAATACTTCATCTTCAGTGGTAAATGCAATGTCCAGCTTGGGTAATTCTTCTATACCCATTTGTTGCATTAAAACTGGCCTAACTTGTTCTGCCATAGAGGCGCCCTGGATTGCAATATCATAAATTCCTTCATGGTAGTGAATATTAAAATTTTCTGTTGAAATAGTTTTCCAAATTAATTCACCATGCGATCGATTACTCCACATCCATGCCCCAGTTGCCTGTATAAATGAATATGATATGCATATTTGGATAAAAATGATTTTTTTTATTATCCTGATTTTCATGAAATAGATACCCCTATCTTTAAAAGATCATCGATCAAATGATCATATGATAAAAAATGTATTCCAATTATTCCAACTTTTTCAGCTGCATGAACATTGTCAATTAAATCATCTATAAAAACACATTGTTCAGGCTTTATACCAATTTGATTTAACAAAATACGATAAATCTTTTCTTCTGGTTTTCTACAGTCTACATCAAAAGAATAAATTGCACCATCAACTAAATTGGGAAATAAATATCGTTTTTCTATTTCATCCTGGATATGTTTGGGGTTGGTATTAGATAACAGCCAAGTTGAATAGTTGTTAGAAATTTGTTTTAACAATTGCGCTGTTGATTTTTCTTGTCCCAGTAATAACCTCCATGCATACCAAAAATCCTTTTCTTTTAAGCAACACGGCTGTGGTAATGAATCTCTAAATATCTCAAACCATTCCCGATTTGTTATTCTTCCCCGTTCATATTCACAGTGAGCATCCCAAGGGAATCGACTTTCTATGCTTTTAACATCTATATCTGTAGTATCACTTAAATATTGGTATGTCCTATCTGGGTGAATATTTACTAATACTCCACCAATATCAAAAATTATTGATTTAATCATACTACCACTCAAAGGGTCCCTCAAGGATTCTCCACAAATAAAGACTCACCACAGTTCTATGGGGTGTCCATATTTTTGCTCTTCCCATCATAGTCTCCGCATTTGGCAAATCATTAAGCTTAAAGTAGTAACGATATCCTTTTTGAATTCCAAGGTCTGTCACTGGAAAAACATCAGGTCTATTTAAGGTGAATATAAGAAACATCTGAGCGGTCCACATACCAACACCTTTTATTTTCATAAGACTTTTAATTATATCTTCATCACTATCCTTCTCCAATTTATTATAAATGTCGGGTTTGTCTATAAAAGCATTGGAAACATTATTTATATAATGAGCTTTGGAGGTTGATAACCCAGCAGAGCGCATTCGCTCCATTGGAGTTTTTATTACTTCATTAGGCCTAGGGAACCTAGAAGACGAAAATAAATTGACAAATCGATTATAAATAATTCTTGCAGCTTTACTACTAAGCTGTTGATATATAATCGATCTAACAATTGATTTGAAATAGTTTTGCTCAGGCTGAAGATTATCTATTTCAAAGGAATCAAAAAGTGCTTTGAGACTGGGGTCCAATTTTTTTAAATCTTGAATTGACGAATTAATATCTAACATCCTATTTTTTTCCACATATATAAATCTGCATGCCACTTTCTTCATCCATAGGAGACCCATCATAATCACCAAATTTTTCTTTAATAGTAAAACCTGATTCATACAATAAAATATCCATCTCATGAGGATAATACATACGCAAATTATAGCTGTATTTTTCTTCATCTAATTTCCCATTCTTTTCCAAAAACCAATGCAAAGCATTAATTTGTGTTTCTGGATTATATAAATTTCTTTCCAGAATTCTACATTTTGTACCATGATAATCAAAAAATGATGATGCAGGAAATAATTCATCTGTATTCCTAAATAGAAAAGAAGGATCGGGAATAAAAATAGAGATTAGAAACCTTCCTGTTTTTTTTAAATGATTAGATACACACTTCAGACAATCTTTTGCTTCCTCAAGTGTGAGATTATGTAAAAAAGAATTAAAACCGATAAAAATAAAACCAAACTTTTTAGATAATTTAAAATTACGCATATCTTCAAAAAAAAAGTTTGCTCTATCATCATATTTATTTTTTGCTCTCTTAATAAAATCAGGGCTTAAATCAAGGCCTGTATACATGAGATCTAAGTCAAGTATACATTGCGTCAACCTTCCAGTTCCTGATGCTAATTCTAACACCGGACCTTCATTATTTTTTGCAACAGTTTTGATAAGATTAATATCCCAGTTATAGTTTATATGAATAGCATCATATAGATCTGGGTTTGAATAAAGATCCACTTATTATTGTATCTAGAAAAATATTAAAAACTAATTTAAGACAACTAGGTTTTTAGTAGTCTTATTAAGGATCTCACATCCTCCTTCTTCAATAATGATATCATCTTCTATACGTACTCCGCCCCAACCAGCAAGATAAATACCTGGCTCAACAGTCATCACATTATTTACTTCGAGCACTTGGTCACTTTGAGGACTGAATCTTGGAGAAGTATGAATCTCAAGACCAAGGCCATGCCCAGTTCCATGGGTATAAAATTTACCATACCCCATTTCATGAATATATTCACGTGTAGCTGAATCAACTTCTTTACATGGGACACCAGATTTAGCAATATCACAGCCTCTTTGTTGTGCTTCTTTTACAATTGAATAAATCTCTTTATGTTTGTTGCTCGCTTCACCAATAACTGGTGTCCGAGTCATATCGGCATGGTATCCCGCATATTTTGCTGCGGCATCAATAACAACAAAATCGCCTTTTTGAAACTCTCTATCAGTCGGGATTGCATGAGGAAGGGCTCCGTTTGGACCAGTTGCAACAATCGGCGAATATGCTTCTCCCTCAGCATACTCCCGATACTTTGAAACCATTGTATTAGCAACCTGTTTTTCTGTAAATCCTGGTCTTAGCATTGGCAGTATTTCTTCATAAACACTATCTGTTATTTCTACAGCGGTCCGAATACAATCTAGTTCATAACTATCTTTAACTGATGCTAAATCCTCAAGAATCATAGATGTGTTTTCCCAGTTTGTATCTGGAAACATTTTTGTCATATTTTCATATTGTACAAAACTCATATGATCACCTTCAAATGCTAGCTTAAGTCCCTTTGGGTTTAGATTGTTATCTTTAATCTGAGTTAAATGTGAGTCCATCCCTATGAAACGATCTAGTCCTTTAACTTGTACTTTAGATTGTTCTATGTAACGACCATCTGTGATAAAATATTGCCCCTTTGGCGTAAACAAGCATGACGCTGCAGAACCTGTAAATCCAGAAATATATCTAATATTTGTTAGATTCGAGATTAGCATCCCATCAAGTCCTTTTTCACCTAATATGCGTTTTAAATTATCTTGCCGTTTAGAATAAATTAAATCAGACATACTATTTTAATCCTTTTTTAGGTTCCTCTTTAGTGTTTCTATTATATCTCTTTCTAGTGCAATATCCTCAGGGTTTTCCCCTTTTTGTTCCAAAGCTTGCAAGACTTCTAGTGCTTGAGAAAATAAACCCTGATTTTTCAGAACAGATACCAATGTAAATGTTGCTAGTCTGGGACTTACTTTTAATGGGTCTTGATATTTATCTATCGTGATGGTTTGGTCTGGCTTCTTTTCTTCTGGAGAAGTTACCACTATCGATGGGGGGAGAGGGGTATCCCTTAATTTTAAGTTTTTTTTATTATTCGAAATATTATTTTTACTATCAACTTTGTTAATAAACTCTCGAGCTCCTTTATGTTCCGGGTCTAGATTTAAAACATGTTTCCAAGATTTTAGAAGTCTGGTAGAGGCTCTGGCAAGTACCGTCTGAATTTCGCAGAGCATGAGAGCAGCTCCTAAATGATCTGGGGTATATAATAATAATAATTCTAAGGTTTTTTCTGAAACTTTGAGATTGCCTTCTAATTTTTCTACTTGTGCTAAAACAAACAGACCTGCAGAATTATTACGATGGTGCTTTAAACCAATTTCACATACTTTTCTTGCTCTTTTTATATCATTTTGGTTTAAATATATATCTGCTAAAACAGGGAATAGAATCGTGTCAAAATGGTCAGAAAAATAAAGCTCTAATTCAATTTGGTTTGTTAAATTCATTTTACCGCCTATTTTCCTTAACCCAATCTGTAATATAATCTATAGTCGTTTGTACAGGTGTACCAGGCCCAAACAGCTTACCAACCCCTCTATCCTCTAGGGTATCTACATCTTTTTGGGGAATGATACCACCACCAACCAATAAAACATTATCCAACTGTTTTTCTTCCATAATATCCAATACAGTGTTAAAAATAGTGTTATGGGCATTATTAAGGCTGGACAGAGCAATCACATCAGCATCTTCTTGTAATGCTGCAGATACAATCATTTCAGGGGTTTGACGTAGTCCCAAATAAATTACTTCCATACCTGCATCTCTATATGCAGCTGCAAGCACTTTTATCCCTCGGTCATGACCATCCAATCCAGGTTTAGCCATAACAATACGTATTTTCCTTTCCATAATATCAAAAATTAACCGCGTGAAGACTTACTTCATAATCTAGATTAATTATTATCAAAACCTTTCACTTTATGTAATCAACTAATATTAATTACTATTATCCATACTATCTAATATAAAGGTAACTGGCCCCTGATTAACCAATTGAATATCCATGTTAGCACCAAATTCCCCAGATTGAACTGAAATATTTTTATTAATTAGTAACGATATAAAATATTTGTATAATTCCTTACCCTTATCAGACTGCGCCGCATTTATAAAACTCGGCCTTCTACCTTTTTTTGTATTTCCACATAGTGTAAACTGACTTATAACAAGGATTGATCCTTTAATATCTTTTAGGGATAAATTCATTTTCTCATTATTATCATTATATATGCGCAGTGATAATATTTTTTTTACTAAATAATCCGCATCATACCTACAGTCTTTTCTATGTATCCCCAACAAAACAACCAAGCCCTTATCAATCTTTCCAATAATATTATTATTAACCTTTACATTTGCACTACTACATCTCTGTATTACGGCAATCATAAACTAATCTATCCACACATTATCTTTACCATATTTTGATCTAAGCCTCTTCAGAAAAATACTTTTTGCTGAAATCGAAATATTATGTGCAAGAATTTTCAGTGCCCTCTTAGATCCAGAATTTGGCAAATGAAAGATGAGTTTGCAGTGTCCCGGATAATCTTTACAAATCTTCATTAATTCATCTATATCATTGGAATTAGTCTCACCTGTTATAAATCTGATATTTATTTTTTGCGAAAGACGATCACGCACCTGGCCTACAGGAATAATTTCATTTCCTATAACTTTTAGGTCTGTAAAATCTGAAGTTTCTGATGGTTTTCCTCTTACAAAAACAACATTTCCTTCAATAATTAAATTTTCAAAATTTTTATAACAATCACTAAATGCAACTATTTCTGCTCGTCCACCTAAACAATCCATATCAAAAAAAGCCATTTCACGATTTCTACGGTCAAAACGTGTGATAATTTTGGTAATCATTCCACCAACTGTAATAGAATCATTTTTAGAAAATTCTTGACCAGCTTCAAACATAACTGTCGTAAACTCTTCAAGTTCCTCAGAATGCTCCAATAAAGGATGTCCCGAAACATATAGACCTAATACTTCTAATTCTTTTGAAAGTGCTTCTTTTTCCGGCCACTCTTCGACTGTCTCCAATATAGGCGTTTTGATAAGTCTTTTCTGAGCTTCACCAGAACCAAAAAGATCAACTTGATTTACATCACCTTCACTTTGCATTTGCTGACCATATTTTATAGCACCATCAATTGCTGAAAAATTTTGCGATCTATTATTATTAATAGAATCAAGGCTTCCGGATAACACTAGGCTTTCAATTACACGTTTGTTTACTTTTTTTTGATCTACTCTTGCACAAAGATCAAAAATTGAATTAAAAATACCATTTTCATCTCTTTCATTAATTATTGTTTCCAAAGCTTTTACCCCAATATTCTTGATAGCATTTAAACCATATGAAATAGTGGAATTATCAATAGGTGTAAAATCATTAACAGAAACATTGATGTCTGGTGGTTTCACTGTAATGCCTAACTTTTTGCATTCATTAATGAGTACAACTATTCGATCAATATTTGCCATTTCACTTGTCAAATTTGCACTCATAAATTCTGCAGGATAATGTACTTTCAGCCAAGCAGTTTGATAGGCAATATATGCATAGGCTGTGGAGTGGCTTTTATTAAATCCATATTTTGCAAATTTTTCAATTAAAGAAAATATCTCCTCCGATTTTTCTCCTTTTATACCTTTTGCTTCAGCACCATCTACAAATTTTTTTGCTAGTTCTTTCATTAAGGATTTAATTTTTTTTCCCATTGCCCGTCGCATTATATCTGCTTCAGCAAGTGTGAACCCTGCAATTTCATGGGCAATCTGCATTACCTGCTCTTGATATACAATAATCCCATAAGTTTCTTTTAAAATTGGCTCCATAAGGGGATGTGGGTATACTATATCTTTTTTACCTTTTTTACGTGCTATAAAACTGTCAATATTTTCCATTGGACCAGGTCGATACAATGCATTCATAGCAATTAAATCACCTAATACTGTCGGTTGAAGTTTTTTTAAAAACTCTCTCATCCCAGAGGATTCAAATTGGAAGATCCCAATTGTTTGACCTTTAGCAAATAATTTATAAACATTTTTATCATCTAATGATAATTTTTCGAGGTTTATTGGCTTCCCTTTTTTTTCAATTAACCGCATAGCCTTATCAATCACAGTAAGATTTCGTAACCCTAAAAAGTCCATTTTTAATAAACCTAATTCTTCCAATCCTTTCATATCATATTGACTGGTGATATCATCAGTTGTGGATTTATAGAGAGGGATAAAATCAGTTAGTTCACCTGGAGCAATCACCACGCCTGCGGCATGAATGGATGCATGTCTATTCATACCTTCTAAAACTTTTGAATGTGCTATTAGTTCTTTATAATTACCCTCTGCCATTTTTTTTAATTCACTGCTCTTTTTTAGCGCATTTTCAAGCGAAATATTTAATTCATTTGGGATAGCTTTAGCAATTTTGTCAACTTCTGAAAAAGAATACCCCATAACTCTACCGACATCTCTCACTACTTGTTTCGCTTTCATTTTTCCAAATGTAATAATTTGTGTCACTGAATTCTCACCATATTGATCTTTAATATAATTAATTACTTCGCCACGACGTTCAATGCAAAAATCTATATCAATATCAGGCATACTGATCCGATCTGGGTTTAAAAATCTTTCAAATAATAAATTGTGTTTTAAAGGATCGATACTTGTAATTCCCAATGAATAGGAGACCAAGCTACCTGCGGCAGATCCTCTACCTGGTCCAACAGGAATATTAGAATTTTTAGCATATTTTACAAAATCAGCAGTAATAAGAAAATATCCTGCAAAGCCCATGTTTTTGATGACCTTTAACTCATGGTCAATGCGTTTTTGTATTGTTGGGTCAATTGAACCATATCTTAACTCTGCGCCATATTCAGTTAACGATTTTAAATAGTCATCTGGATCTTTAGTATCAACATTGTCAGGAATTGGGAAATTAGGAAGATGTGATTCTCCAATAGGTAGAGCCATATCAATAGAATCAGCAATTTTCCGAGTGTTTTCAATGGCTTCAGGAAATTCCTTAAATAGCTTATGCATTTCATCTTGGGTCTTAAAGTAGAATTCAGGAGTTGCGTATCTTAAGCGATTCGGGTCACTACGTTCCTTACCTGTTCCTAGGCAAATATGTATATCATGTGCTTCCCAATGATCTTTTTTTGCATAATGCGCGTCATTTGTACAAACCAATGGTAGGCTCAAATCATTTGAAAGTTTCCTCATATTCTGAATATTCGCCTCTTCTTCTTGAATACCATGATTTTGAATTTCTAAATAGTATCGATCTGGAAAAATTTCCGAAAATATAAGAGCTTCTTTTTTTGCCCCTTCATAATCTCCATTTAACATTTTTTCAGGAACCACACCTTTTAAACATGCAGACATACAAATTAGACCATCGCTAAATTCACGTAATAAGTCAATATCAATTCTTGGGCGATAATAAAATCCTTCTAAATACCCTGCAGTCACAAGTTTCATTAAATTTTTATAGCCTGTGTAATTCTGTGCAAGTAATATTAAATGATTATTCCCCCAGCCTCCTTCAACACGAGGTTTTTTATCAAACCTCGAACCAACGGCAACATAAACTTCACAACCTATTATCGGTTTTATCCCTGCAAGCTTTGCCTCCTTGTAATATGGTAAAACACTAAACATATTTCCATGTTCCGTTAGCGCTACAGCATCCATATTTAAGTCATCTATAGTATTAACCAATTGATCTATCTTTTGCGCCCCATCTAATAGGCTGTAGTCGGAATGATTATGTAAGTGAACAAATTCTGAAATCATAATTGAGAGCCCGCATATATAGCAATTAGACCCATAATGGTGCTGAACTTTAATATTTTAGCAGCGTATTTTGCGACCAAAATACTTGGATTATAAAGTAAAAAAGCAACTACTAATAATAACGGGATTTCGACACCAATAATCAGTATATAAAAATACCAAAGACCATAGACTCCATTTAAATATGGATAGAATGCAAAAAGACCAATAAATATAGATAAAAACACGGCTAATCTTATTGATTTTTCTATCCCAACTATAATAGGGAAAGTAGCCAAACCAACAGATAAATCTCCTTTGATATCTGCAATATCTTTCACTAATTCTCTTAATAAAGTAAGCCCAAAGGCCAGTGCAGCAGGGGCCCACATAGGACCATATTTCTGATGAACAGAACCACAAAATAAAAAAGATAAACCAAGGATACTTGCAACAACAAAATTTCCAATTAGAGCTTTGCCTTTTAGGTGCGTGCTATATACCACCATTAGTGGCATGGAAATTACAATCCCAATTACCTTTGCTCCATCAGACAACTTCAGGCAAAATATAACGCCAAAAGTAAAGCATATGAACGAAATTAAAATTGCTTTTCTTGGGGTGATTATTCCAATAGGAATCGGTCTAGTTGGACAATTAATCAAATCAATTTCATGGTCTATCGCATCATTTAAAGCATTTGCCCCCGCTGTAAAAAAAACAACAACAAATAAAGAACACAAAACAATTGTGGGATTTTGTAAGCTATTTAATATAGCTGAAGCGATTATCACTGTACTACCAGCTATTATAACATTTAAAGGGCGTAATAGCTTAATACAATGATATAATATTTTCATATACTTATAATTATCTGTGGTAAAATCTTTTTATAACATATCTTGATCAAATTTAAACCTTCGCAATGAGAACCCTATTATCTCCATTATAATCTTTAATAAGTTCTACATTTAGATATTGCAAACTGTCAAATATAGATTTCACAGCGTGAGGATGTTTACCCCGTCCTACTTCTGTTATTATGTAACTACCTGATTTTAACATCGATTTACTAATTTTTGAAAAATATCTATAAAACGTTAATCCATCATTTTGATCTGTTAAAGCATTTTTCGGCTCGAAGTTTTTAACATCTGCCATAATTTGAGACATTTCCTTTTTGGAGATATAAGGAGGATTTGATACTATTAAGTCATAGGGGCCAGAAGGGTACTCATTTAAAATATCTATTTTACTAAAATTAATATTAGATAATAAAAATTTAGATTTGTTTATTTCTGCTATTTTTATTGCCAATTGACAATTATCAATTGCTGAAATTATTGAATCTGGGCGTTCCATTGCCAAAGTTAATCCAATACAACCGGATCCTGTTCCTATATCTAATATTACAGGTTTTTTAATATCTTTTATTTTTTCAAGTGCAACATCAACTAATCTTTCTGTTTCTGGCCTCGGGATCAAGACATCTTTTGTAATAAAAAATTCTCTACCATAAAAGTCACATGATTTTGTTATATATTGAAGGGGTTCTTTATTTATCCTACGCTTAACCCAATCTCGGAGAACTTTTAATTGGGACTTACTTAATGGTTCTTCAAACTTTAAATATAGTTCTAGTCTACTATATCCTAACAAAGAACGTAAAAGCCATTCAATTTCAGCTCTAGGATTTTCAAAATTTTTATTTTTAAAATAGGACTCTGCCCATTTAATAATATCAATAATACACCATAGTTCAGGCATGATATTAATCTTGCTATAAATCGTTAGTAAATCAAAGAAGTTTTCTAAAAGATCTCTGCAGCTAGCAGTTCTTGTTGCTCCGCTATTTTGAGTTTTTCAATGAGCTCTGTGATATCTCCATCAAGTATTTCATTTAAACGATAAGATGAAAAACTAATTCGATGATCTGTAACTCTGCCCTGTGGAAAATTATATGTCCTTATTTTTGCCGATCTGTCTCCAGTAGAAACTAAATTTTTTCGTTCTGCCGCACGTTCGGCTGCAGCCTTCTCTTGTTCTGCAACTAATAATCTAGATTTTAATACTTTCAATGCTGCTGAACGATTTTTATGTTGTGAGGATTCGTCCTGACATGTTACAACCATACCAGTAGGTATGTGGGTGATTCTGATCGCAGATTCAGTTTTATTTACATGTTGTCCACCAGCACCACTTGCTCGATATGTATCAATTTTAAGATCGGAATCATGCACTTCAATATCCACATCTTCTGCTTCTGGGAGTACTGCAACTGTCGCAGCAGAAGTATGTACTCTGCCACTGGTTTCAGTCTTCGGTACTCTCTGCACTCTATGCACCCCACTTTCATATTTTAGCAAACCAAATGCTCCACCTCCTTTAATAGATAAAATAACTTCTTTTATTCCACCAATACCAGTGTCTGATGAATCCATTACTTTATAATTCCAGTTTTTCCTTTCTGCATAACGCGTATATATCCTAAATAAATCTGAAGCAAAAAGAGCAGCTTCATCACCGCCAGTACCAGCTCTAATTTCCAGAATAAGATTTTTATCATCATTAGGATTTTTAGGTAATAATAATACTTTTATTTTCTCTTCCATCTCTGATTGTTTTAAGGCCAATGATTCTAATTCTTCTTCAGCAATTTGACGCAATTCATCATCATTATCATTAAGCATTTCCTTAACATCATCAAGTTGATTTAATATGTTTATATAATCTTTCCCTACATTTACAACATTTTCTAACGACCTATGTTCCTTTGCAATAGACATTAATTTCTTTTGATCTGCTAAGATAGCCAAATCAGTCATTTGCTCGGAAAGATTGTTATACTTTTCTATAATAGCATTAAGCTTTTCTCTCAAAGAGTATCCTCCGCAATTTTTTTATATCGCAAATAATATTTTTAAACATTATAAAGATTAGATGATTATATAATATATAAATACATCTAATCGCCAGGATGGATGGTCTAATCTAAACTATCCTAGAAAAAAATAGACAGTTATTTATTTTCTACCATATTTTCGATTAAATTTTTCTATGCGGCCTGCAGTATCAACAAGGTTCTGCTTGCCTGTGAAAAATGGGTGGGATTTATTTGAAATTTCGATTTTACATAGTGGGTATTCATTCCCATCATCCCATTTAATGGTCTCTTTTGTTGCTACTGTTGACTTAGTCAAAAAAGCATGATCACAAGATGTATCCTTAAATACAACTAACCTATAATTCTTTGGGTGTACATCTTTTTTCATAATTAACTCCTGAATTAAATAATATTTTTCAAGGCAAACTTAACTTGTTCAATACCTTTTTCTATAGTATCTGGACTGGTGGCATACGAAAACCTAATATGCCCCTTACTACCAAATCCATCACCTGGGACTGTAACCACATTAACTGTCCGTAGAATATACTCTGAAATATCAAAAGTATCTTTCAATAACTTACCTTCTACTGATTTGTTTAAATAAAAACTAAAATCAGGAAAGGCATAAAATGCCCCTTGAGGCATTGCGCAAGAAATTCCTGGTAGTTTGTTTAAAAGGGATACCATTAAATTTCTTCTTCTCTTAAATTCTTTTTTCATTTCTTCTACACAATCTTGATCTCCTCTTAAGGCTTTTATGCCAGCCATTTGACCTATTGAATTTGCACATGAAGTCGCTTGGCCTTGGAGTTTTGACATAGCTTTAATTATTTGCCTTGGGCCTGCAGTATACCCAATTCTCCAACCAGTCATTGCATATGTTTTTGATAAACTCATGCAGGTTAATACCATCGCATTAATACCATGATCTCTATTTAATTTTTCTGTACTTATAAATCCACCATCATATACTAAGCGTTCATAGCATTCATCTGATATAATAACCCAATTGCGGTTTTTGGCAATTTTTAACAATTTTATTATTGCCTCTTTAGACCATACTCCGCCAGTTGGATTTGATGGAGAATTAATAATGATTCCCTTAACATTATCTTGAACTTTATCAAGAAGATCATCAAAGTCTAACTCATAATTTTGATATGAGACGGTGTTTACATATATAGGGTTTGCATCTGCCAGCTTAATAAACTCAGGGAAAGAAACCCAATAAGGGGTGCATACAAAAACACTATCACCTTTTTCGAATAAAGCTTGGCATGCAGTATAAAGACTTTGCTTTTCTCCGTTTGAAACCAAAATATCATCTGGCTCAAATTTAATTCCATTTTCATTTAACAATTTATCACAAATTGCGTTCCGCAATTCGATCATTCCAGGGCCTGCTGTATATTTTGTATACCCTTGATCCATTGCCTTTTTACCAGCTTGAATAATATGTGAGGGGGTGTTAAAATCAGGTTCCCCTACAGAAAAATTAATTACATCTATTCCTTCATCACGCATATTAGCAGCCACAGTTGCCATTTGCAGAGTAAAAGAGGGTTTAATTTTTCCAACTCTTTCAGTTATGCGGTTCTTCAAAATTTATGTTGTTTTTTATGATGTTTTTCTGTGTTGAATCTTTGATCATCTTTGATATCATCTTCTTCAGGGAAAAAATTCCCAGATTTTGGTCGTTTTTTATTTTCCTCAGAATGATTATTGGTAGCTTGAGGATGCTTTTTATTGCGGTATGCTTTTTTTGTCCGAAAACTTGTTCTTTTTTTTGACCTCTTTTTTCGATATTTATTTGCCTTATCCGATCTGTAAGGATTTATTTTTCTTTTTGATTTCGGAACATCTTCTACAGATATAGATTCGATATCTTCAGCTTCAGTAATCTTTAACGACCTCTGAGTTTTAAATTCTTTTTTTAATTCATCTTCATTAAAAACGAAAGAATCTGGATTAAACATTCCATAAATTGTACCAAATCCACGTGTTATTCCATTTCCCACCCCGATATAATTTGGTAATATAAAATTTGTTTTAAATTCACCTTTAAATGCCCCCCATTTATTTTCATCAACGGGTTTAGGAAATAGGCTGGCAACTTTTACATTTGCAAATACATCCTCTTCTATCTTAATACCCACTTCTTTTGCTAAAAATATAAGATTTTGCCCTAAGAGCTTATTTAAGTATGATAGCTTTTCTTTATTATGCAAAGAACGATATTTCGCACCTGTCATATGATTTAGTGCAACCCAAGGAGTAATAAACCGATATCTTAATAATCGATCTGTTGGAACAAATTGACCACTCAAGCTTTCTATATCACAATCTTGAATTTCAAAGGTAATATTACCAAAGTCTAAATTACTAAATTGCTTGGTTGCACATAAAATTGCATCCACTCCTTCGTGAATCCCGATTATATAAATTTGTTCATTTAAAATTTTCACTTGTATTCTGGGATACAAAAACTTATTACGGCATGATCCATCTAACATTGGAATAATGGGCTCATCAGGGTATTGACGCATGAATACACCCTTAACCTGATATGCTGTTTTTCTAACAGGCTTATCTGTTATTAATTTGGCTACAACTGATTTAATGTCAGGGAATGTTTTACTCATTTAGCAAAGTAATTACCAAAATAACTATTGGCTCATAGTATCAAGGAATTCATCATTAGATTTTGTACGTTTCATTCTATCCTGCATGAATTCCATTGCTTCTTCAACTTTCATATCATTTAATAATTTACGGAGAATCCACATCCTACCTAATTCTTTACGCCCAAGAAGTAATTCTTCTTTCCTAGTCCCTGAGCGGATTATATCAAAAGCTGGATACATTCTACGGTCGCTTAACCTTCGATCAAGAACCAATTCCATATTCCCGGTACCTTTGAACTCTTCAAAAATAACCTCATCAGCTCTGCTACCAGTATCAATGAGCGCTGTAGAAACAATAGTTAAACTACCTGATTCTTCAGTATTCCTCGCTGCTCCAAAAAATTGTTTGGGTTTTTTAAGAGCATTAAAGTCTACCCCCCCGGATAATATTTTACCACTATGAGGAATAACAGCATTATGTGCTCTTGCCAAACGAGTGATGCTATCAAGTAGGATAACAACATCATCTCCGTATTCAACCATTCGCTTTGCTTTTTGAAGTACCATATCAGCTACAGATACATGACGTTCGGGTGGTTCGTCAAATGTGGAACTGATTACTTCAGCATTAACATTCCGTTTCATATCTGTAACTTCTTCTGGTCGTTCATCAATTAATAAAACAATTCTTTTTGTTTCAGGGTGATTATCACTTATTGCATTTGCTAGTTTTTGAAGTAATATTGTTTTCCCTGTTTTTGGTTGAGCTACTATAAGCCCTCTTTGGCCTTTTCCTATAGGAGATACTAAATCCATTATCCTCATGGATAAGTCTTTTGATTTGGTTTCTAGGTTAAATTTTTCTTCTGGATATAAAGGGGTGAAATTAGAAAATAATATTTTTCCCTTTAGTTTATCAACTGCTGCATCATTAACAGTCTCTACTTTCAATAAAGCATAGAAACGCTCTTTTGATTTAGGTGGTCTAATTTGGCCTGATATTTGATGCCCTGTTTTTAAACCAAAACGTTTAATCTGTGATGGGCTAACATAAATATCATCTGGCCCTGGCATGTAATTAAAATCTGGTGACCGGAGAAACCCATAACCATCCTGCATAACCTCTAAAACACCTCGCGCAGTGAAGGCTCCTTCTTTTTTAGCATTTGCTTCTAAAATTTTTAAAGTTAATTCTTGCCTATTTAAACCCGCTATGTTTTCTGTAATATCTAATTTTTGAGCTAACTCTGTAAGTTCGCGGATACGCAGTGCTTGTAATTCATTAAGATTCATAATATTTATAACCTATACATCTGTTTTTCGGAAAATTAAAATTAATAAACTCCGTGGGGACATCAGAGTAGATTAAACTTACATCAATTTTTATCTGAGTCAAAATATATTTCAAATTCCTCAAAAATATTTTTTGCAATATAATGTGATCCGAAAATTAGAGTAATTGCTTTATCATCAGTTAAGGCATTTATTAATTTCATTCCGTTTCTTATAGATTGCACCGGTTGGCTTTTTATACCAAAAACTTTTAAATTTTTAAATAAATCATCTGTATCAAGCAATAGTCCATTTTCATCACTTAACACAAAAATCTTTTTAAATTTATTTGAAATCATACTACTTACTAAGTTGAGGTTTTTATCTTTTTTAAAACAAAAAAAACCATAAAGATTATTATCTGGGAATAAGATTTTTAAAGTTTGTATAGCTACTTTTATTCCATCTTCATTGTGTGCAACATCGTAATAGATATTTTTTGTGATCTTTTGCATGCGCCCTGGCCAATAGACTTTGCTCAAACCCTTAGATATTGTTTCGTTTTTTATTAGAGAATTACAATACCTTACCACGGATATTGCTAATGATGCATTTTCAGCTTGATACACACCTAGCATTGGTGTTTTAAATTTAATGTTTTTAAGCTCGAAAACAGTGCCATTAGGTCGTATTATTATTTTAGATGGAGCTGGTGCTAAAATCAATTTTGATTTTTTGTTAACAATTCTATTTTTTAGTATACCCATAACTTCTTTTGACTGATTCGCAGTAAACATTGGAGTATTTTCTTTAATTATTCCTGCTTTTTCATTTGCAATTTTCTCTATACTATCTCCAAGAATTTCCATATGATCCATTGAAATAGGTGTCATAACTGTAAGATAAGGTTGTATAACATTAGTAGCATCTAATCTTCCTCCTAGTCCAGTTTCAATAATCGAAAAATTTACTTTATTTTTGTGAAAATGATGCAATGCCATGGCAGTCGTAGTTTCAAAAAATGTAGAATTAATTTTTTTTATTTCTTTTTTGACATAGCACATAAAATCAATAATCTCCTGATTTGTGATTGGTCTACCATTAATCCTAATACGCTCGTTAAACCTGATTAAATGTGGAGAAGTATATAATCCAACAGTGTGTCCATTGGCCCGTAAAATGCTTTCTATATGGGCGCATGTAGATCCTTTACCGTTTGTTCCGGCAACATGTATTATTTTGAGATTATGATGGGGATTATCTAGAAAAGCTAAAAGTCTAGAAATATGATCCAAACCAAGTTTAATGCCCTTGCGTTGAAGAGAATACAGTGATTCTAATAGTTTTGAAAACTCAGGAGATGTCAATGAGAATTGTTTTGCTTATATATCTATGTAAAAATCTACCAGCCAGAGCATCAAATGAAGTGGGGGAGTCTGTGACAAAACACTGTATTCCACCTTTATTTTTTTCAGAAAGTAATTTATAATCATTCAATTTAGAAACTACAATTCCCGCTGTTGCTTTCCCTGAATCTACAAGCCTGATCTGGCCACCGAGCACAGCCTCAATAATATTTTTTAATAGAGGATAATGCGTGCAACCCAATATTACCG
This sequence comes from uncultured bacterium, assembly GCA_964511215.1. Lineage (GTDB taxonomy): Bacteria > Fidelibacterota > Marinisomatia > Marinisomatales > UBA1611 > CAZEER01. The sequence goes on from CAZEER010000001.1 coordinate 56,249, forward strand.
TGTCAACATTAGTGTTTTTTATACTATTTAAGTATAGATCGGCGATTGATAAAGGTATAGAGCCTTCCACCAAACCCTCTTCAACTAATGGCACAAATAAAGGACAAGCACGACTCACAGTTTTTACATCTGGATGCATAGCATTTAAATATTTTCCATAGGCATCTGATTTAATCGTAGCCTGAGTCCCTAAAATGCCTATATTATAATTCTTACTAGTACTTAATGCAGACATGACTCCGGGTTGGATAACACCTATAATTGGTAGTAAAAATTCTGATTTTAAAAATTTTAAGGCTAGCGATGATGCGGTGTTGCATGCCACAACAATCATCTTACAATCTTGCTCAATGAGCCATTTTACAATCTGATAACTATATTTTTTAATTCTTTCGTTGCTTTTATTACCATAAGGTACTCGAGCAGTATCACCTACATAATAAATTTTTTCACATGGCAAAACATCTGCAAGCGCACTGACCACTGTCAATCCTCCTATTCCAGAATCAAATACACCTATTGGTCTGTTATCCATAATTTTATTCAGTGACTAAAAGTTTTTCTCTTGAGGATTTAAAATGCTTAATCCCGTTAACAATTGCTTCTGCGATTTGTTGTTTATGGTCGGCTCGCTTTAATTTTTTCTCCTCGCTGGGATTTGAAAGGTACCCCACTTCAACAAGTACATTGGGCATTGAAGCGCCAATAAGTACATAAAAACCAGCCTGTTTCACACCTCGGTTTGGAGTCTCTAATTTTTTATCCAATTCCATCTGGATAATAGATGCTAAATCTTCACTCTCTTTCATAAACATACTCTGCGCCATAGTCGCCATAATTAGATTTTCACCAGTTAAATTTTCATATTGATCAGTTTTTTCTTCAAGTTTAATAACAGAGTTTTCCCTGGAAGCAACTTCTATGGCATCCTCACTCTTACCTGGTCGCAAGAGATAGGTTTCGAATCCTTTGACTTTACGGTTGGGATTAGAGTTGGCATGAATGCTAACAAATAATTTTCCATTCGCATCATTCGCCATTTTAGTACGATCAATAAGAGGTATAAAAACATCTTCTTGTCTAGTATATACTACCTTAATACCTGATTTTTCTAAAATTTTACCAATCCGATTTGTTATATCTAGTACAACATCTTTCTCTTTAGTCCCATATTTTCCCATTGACCCAGGATCTTTTCCACCATGCCCAGCATCTAACACAACGGTATCTAATCTCCACCTTTCTTTCACATCTTCAATATGCTCATCTAGCTTCCCGAGGGGTGTTCGCAATACAATAACTATTTCATTTGGATCTAAACTCTGATACCATTCATGACTAATTACTTGTGAACCAAGTTTAAATGCCACTTGTGCAGTTTTACCAATTTGGTCTGATTCAATTTGTTTTACAACACCACGCCTTAATCCTGTATTTATTGTTGCTGTATCTACAATTCCTCCTGAAACAGTTAAATAGAACCATCCATGTTTATTAATAAAAGAACTTATCCCATTTTCAGAAAATGATTTTTTTGTGGCTAATTTAATAATAGTACCATTTGATTTTACATCAATAGCGATATTTGTTATGTTATATCTGATAATGTCAATTTCTAATATTTCTCTTTTTGAATCAAAGCTAACTCCAGGCATTATACTTGTTTTAAGAATCTCAAAAAAATCTATCGCAGGTAAATACAATTCATTTGATTCAACAATAATAGCAGAAGTCATTTGGAATGGTTTGTCATCAATAATTATATAGCTACTATTACCTGAAATTTTAATTTTATTTGAACCAATGTATAAGACCAGTTTTTTTCTCTCAGAATTTTCATATACTTTTGAAGACATAGATCTAGCAAGATCTTTTGCAGAAATATATAGAGGCTTAGAGTCTCTCAATACACTAATCTCAGATTCTGAACCCGCCCGACGGTTAAACACATGAATGTCACCATGTAATAATGAAATAATTAATAAAAACAATATTTTATATATCATCCGTGGCAATGGCCTTCTTATCTAAAAAATAATATAAAATGCACTATTGAATTTGCTAATCGATAGTGACTAAACTCAAAATAATTAAAAGTTAAAAACAGAAGCGCCCCAAATTTGGGGCGCTTCTTCAGATCTCATTTTCAATCTATTTTTTTTCGTACCACATCACGAGAATCGCGAGTGCAAGTATTCCTGCAAATCCTGCATCACCAAATTGGGACATTACTCTCCCTAATCCAGCGATAACTCCAAAATAATCATCAAACAGAACTCCTACAATAATACCAATCACGACTAAGGTTTTAGCCAGATCAGTAAGCTGACCTAACCATTCATTTACCTGTTGCATGCTCTTAAGCATAGTTTCCTCCTGATTTCAGGATTAGTCAGATTGTATACAATCTTCCTAATTTATCCTATGTTATTATGCCAGAAACGAGAGAAAAACCAACAAAGCCAGTAAACCTGCAAATCCGCCATCTAAGAATGTATTTACAAGGTCTACAATTCCGCCAATAGGATCAAAACCCGTGGAATAAATAATATTAACAAATACAAATAATACTATGAGCGCTTTAATCACACCCACTACACCAGATGCTGCATTTGATACGGTTGAAGTAACATCAGCCATGCCGAAACCTCCTTGGTTTGGTTTTTTGGTTGTGATTACTGCCTAGTGCAATAACCCCAATCGCGTGAATCCAGAATGACCTAATACAATCTTATATGCAACTAAACGCCAATCTTTATTCATAAAGCGAATTTACAAACAATGGAGTTATTGACAATATTTATATTTCTTATTGACTTTCAATCCTAGAAAGCTGTTTTTTAACTATATTATTGACTTTTATTGGTGAAATAGATTCCATACAAAATTGACATAAGCGCCAATGGTCACGTTTATGTCGGCATTGCTTATCCGGCACAATAGACCTACCAAGATCACTCATTGGATACGTTAAATTAGAGTTTTGTGATCCAAAAATAGTAAAAACAGGAATCCCTACATATGCTGCAAGATGACCCGCCATAGAATCAGGAGCAATTAAACATCGTTGGTTATAGAGCCAATTTTTAAATTCAATTAAATCGCCCTGGAAACTCTTAACATTCAATCTTTTATCTTTTAATTGTTTTTCTAAATCCTGAGACTCACTTGTTTTAACAAAAGTTATTTGATATTCTTTTAATAACAAAACTGCTAAATCCACCCAATAATTAACAGGCCATGTTCTTCTTTTATCAGTAGCTCCATTATGTAAAACAATTGACCCTTTTTTGTTGATTCTCCATTTATTATTTTTCTGTGTTTGTGTTTTACAGCCAGCTTTCTCTGTTAGCTTTTCAGCTCGTAAAGATTGATGTAGGCTTTGATTCATTTTGTATGAATGGGTAAAAAAATATTTCCCGCCTGTTGTAAAATAACCCAAGCTAATTTTAGAACGAGTATGCCATAAAAACCAGGCATTCCTAAAATCACCTTTAAAATCAAATGCTAGATCTATATTGTTTTTTCTTAATCTTTTTGCAAAAGAACGCGCCTTCACCCAATCAAATATAGACCAACTCCATTCTGTCCAAGGAGCTGAAAAGGATAAGACCTCATCTGCGACTTTCAAGTCTTTAGCAATAGAAACCGCTGATTGGTGACATACCAATATAACCTTAGCATTTGGAAATGTATTTTTAATTGATTTAAGCGCACTCATAATAATAAACACATCACCAATGCGATGGTATTCTGTTACTAGAATTGTCTTAATCTCCGTCTTATCTATGGAATAAACTCCTCGAAACAAATTGCACAATCCATAAAAAGGAGAAAAAATTAAACTTACAAAATTTCCCCAAAATATATGGGTGGATTTATACACCTTATTATTCAACAAGAGAGCCCGATTTTACGATAATAATCATAGAGTGTATCTGTAACCGTTTTGACACTGTGTGTCTTATCTACCCAAAGTTTTCCTTTTTTACTATACTCTAAAATTTCTTCACGTTTTTTAATAATTGACCTTAGTTTATAATCTAAAGTGTCTTTGGTAACATGAACAAAGGGATGATCTGGTACAAATGAATCATAAACATTATTCATTTCGGTAAAAGTACAAATACCCATAGAAAGAGATTCTACAGAATTCATCCCATAGCCCCACCCTCCTTTATTTCCTACCTGATCAATAAATATATCTGATTGTGATTTCCTCTCTAAAGCAATTGCATGGGGAACTCCTTCTATGAGGTCAAACTCTATATCTCCTTCAGCTTGTAACTGTTTACATATAGAAATTATATTGTTAGACCCCTTATAAAAACGATTAGTGGGCGCATGCGATACGCGTAAAGTATTGTTTAATTTATTTTTTTCTTTGAATATAGATGTTTCAAATGGTAAAAAAATATATTCAATATTGGGATGTTTATCTAATAAATCAACTTCATTTGTTAGATTTAGATCCGCTACACGATCAATATATGGCATCACTCCTCTGCTTCTCAGGTCTTCACCGTGATAATGGCATATTATTTTTTTCCCTCTTTTTTTTAATTCACGAACAAAAGACTCGTTCTTCAAAAAATCCATACCACTTTCAAAGTGTACAACATCAAAATCATAAAGGTTATAATCTTTTATTATTTTTGTTATCCTTGGCTCCCATAACCAATCCTTAAACTTTAAAAAAGCACTATCAAAAACACCTTCTGGCTGCCAAAGTGGTGGACACCCATCTTTTTCCTTAAAATATCCTTCTTTCCCACGATAATATTTAAATATGAAGTTTCTGATTTGCGACATTCTGCTGAGAGTAAAATTAAACGGAAGATCTAAACAAATATCATCTTTAAAATTTTTTGGACTATTAAAAAAGGTTACTGTACGACAATGATTACCACGAGACTCATGTTCTTTTTTCCATAATGTAAGAGTCCCTACAGTATTCTCAGGTGATATATATAGAATTTTCATTATGAATAAAACAAAGATAGGTATCTATCTTTGTTTTTCTCCCAATTATAATTTTCTTTAATCAGTTTTTTATTTTTATCCGCCTTTGAATGATCAGATGTTTTACAAGCATTAATAATTGCACCTGCAAGAGATAGCGCATCTCCAGGCACAGACCAATGTATGGAACTGTTAACAAAATGCCGGATTGGGGGTAAATCACTAGACACCACCTCTAACCCTGCGATCATCATCTCAAATAGTTTTGTCGGAGTGTTTTCTACAGTAAGCGGGGTTTCCCTAAATGGAACAACCCCCACCTTATGCGTCGTTAGATAACTCCAAATTTCTTCATGAGGAATTTGATCCAATATCTCAATTGATTGTTCAAGGTTTAATTCATTAATTAAACTATATATTTGACTTCTGAATTTCTTAGTTCTAAATGTCCCAATGAGAGTTAGCTTTGCGTTTTTTAAATCATTCACTACACTTACCATTGCCTTGACAAGATCATAAATTCCCCGCTCTGGTCCAAGGTGCCCATGATAAATAATTGAATTAGGTTTACGTACAGAAATGGAGGACATTTTAAAATATTTTAATTCAGGGAAATTCTCAATTATTGATATTGGAATTCCCATATTAATATAGGGATTAGTAGATATTGGATGATTCGCAAGTATAATTTTATCTACATATTTCAAATACCTATTTTCTTGAAGGTGGCGTAGATAAATCGCCAATTCTTTTATTGGTTTTATACGATTTGAAAAGGTGCGGTAAAGTGCTGCCATATTCTCATGAACATCATATATAGTAATAAAATTATTTTTTTTTAACTTAATTTTTTTGAAAAGTGGCAATAAGTCCGTTTCATGAATTTGAATATGGCTTAATTCGGCTAAATTAAAAATAATGTTGTAAATTGATTTTACATATGTCTTAATATCAACATGGCAATTGAAATTATGGTGTCTAATAAACTCATTTGATAAATCAAGATCTGAATTAGAACGTGTAAAATAAATTATTTTAAACTTCTTTGCAGTTAATGATTGAATTTGTTTGTGAAAAATCCGTTCATCATCAGGATAATGATTACAAGAAACAATGGCAATCATTTAAGCAACCCTATTAGCTCTTTTTTTTCGCCCTTATTAAGAACAAGTACATACCATAAAATAGGATAAAAACTTGAAATGGCTATCTTGGAAAACATGCTCTCAAATCCTAATTGAATTACCATTAAACACATAAGAGGGATTAATAATCCATACCAGTTATAGTTTATAGTATAAATAGAATGTGTTTTAAAATAAATTGCAATACTCATTGCGGCAAATGCGAAAACTACGCTATAGGCAGCACCCATAATTCCAAAATATGGAATTAAAAAGATACTGAAAAAAATTAATGTAGCTGCGCCTATTATTCTAAATAGAGGAACCCAATTTGTTATTTCTTTAATATAAACCCCAGGAAGTTGTATCACATATGTCGCAAAGAAAAAATAACCTAGTAAAACAGCCCTTACCACTGGTTTGCATTCCCAGAATTGATGACCAATTAAAGTTCTTCCCAAAATAGAAAGTTGCATAATTTCGGCAACCCAAACACTCACTAATAAAGAAACATAACCCATAAAACCTAAAAACAGGGTCGTTATTTTTGAGAATTCAATTCTTGCGCCTGCTTCTTTGCCGCGTTTTAAAAAATATGGTGTCCAACCCATGTTAAACCCCATAACAACTGTGAGTCCAAGCATCCCCATTTTTTTCCCAGCAGAATACAGACCGACTTCAGCAGTCCCCAAAAACCATTCTAAAAAATAACGATCTGAGAGTTCCATGACCATTGTAAATATACCTGCAGGTAAGAATGGTAAAGCAAAATAAAGAATTTTTATAAAAGTTTTTTTATCTAATAAACTTAAGTCTAATCTCCTAATCACAATAGGGAGAGATAAAAAGAATATAATTCCAGAAGATATAATATTTGCCTTAAAAACACCTTCAATACCAGCATTCCAATACAATATAAACACAATATTTAATATCATGGTTGTTACTACATTTATAAGATTAAGTGCTATATAAGGGATGGGCCTCTCTTCTGTTCTCAATATCAACAACGGTAGGTTCCATAAAGAATCAAATAGTAAGATAATCGATAAATAAACCATCCAATCCGGCTTATTTACACCAAGAAAAAATGATGCCGAAGCATCTCTGAAAAGATATATCGTAATAGTGAAAATAAAACCGGTTATGACTTGAGATACAATTATCACAGTTATATGTTTTATTCTTTCGTTACCTACTAACTGTACCGCATATTTCATTAATGCAGTATCCATCCCATAGCGATACAAGATTAAAGCAAAACCCATAAATGCGTATGCTAAAGACAATGCCCCATATTCTTCTTGGTTAAAACTATTTGTATAAAGTGGCAATAATAAGAATGTAATTAGCCGGGCCATAATATGACCCAATCCATAAATTAATGATTGTTTGCCTAGGGCTTTAATTGACATGATTCATTTAATAGTCAATTCAATAGTATCTCTAAAAATACCACTTGCCCCAAAATTCTCTTTAAAACGACCCAATCCCATATTTGGTTGACCATTAACAGTGAAAATTCCAAAATCATATATCTGAAAATTCGAGTTTAATGCCCATTCAATAATTTTGTAAAACAATAGATTAACTGCCCTAGAATCTGCATGCTCTTCATCATGGCTAATATAAAAAGCTAAGACTACATGTTCATTAATTTGAAAATTGACAACTCCTGCAATCATAGTTTCATCTAGAAAAGCTGCAAAAAGATTAATTTTTTCTGGAAATAATTTATTTAGTAACTTTATTTCTTCAAGTGTATGTGTGGGGTTAGCACCGTGTCGGATTTTTAAATTTTTTTTCAAAATATTAAAGAATGAATCAAAATCGTTTGATTGCGTAACAAACACACCATTCTCTTGTGCTTTTCTTACTGCCCTTATGTGGGATGGCCTAAATTTTTCAATGGTCTTTTCAAAAGGTTTTTCTAAAAATAGAATACTGGTTATATCCCTTTTTAAGTAATAAAACTTCTGTTTAAAAAAAGAAAAATCCATATAATTTGACAGACGATGCTGGTACAAATTAGGAGGCAATGTAATACGAATACCAAAAAAATTCTGCGATTGAGCGTATGAAACTAAAGTTTCTGTTAATTTAAGCGCGTCAGATATTGATAGGTTTTCTGGTACTACAAATGATCCTACTGTAGTACCTGGGTGTGATACTAAAAAGATTTTTTTATCTATTATTTGTTTAGCAGCTGGGAATACAGCAAACAATTTTCCTTTCTTTTTAATTAAAAGACTGTGATCTATAAACCGTTCATCAGGATGATAATTGATAAAAGCTCTCAAATGGAACAAGGTCCCATTATTACCAGTAGAGACAAATTCATCCCACTGAAATTCATCAGATTTACTATAGCGAAATACGTCAAACATCACATTAATATAATGAATTATTTTTTTGGTTGTTCCAAAGTAGAAATATCACTGTATTGTTATTGAATAGTGTTAGGGTCTAAATCTAATTTGACTATCTAATTTATGGGAGTAATAATTGAATTCTGTTATTGAAAAAATCATTGCCCGGGAAATACTTGACTCAAGAGGAAACCCAACAATAGAAGTTGACGTCATCACTGATTCGGGTAAAATGGGTCGTTCTGCAGTGCCTTCTGGTGCATCAACCGGTGTACATGAAGCAATTGAATTAAGAGATAAAGAAAAACATCGATATCTTGGTCGAGGAGTTAAAAATGCGGTTAAAAATATTAATTCAATTCTCGCTCCTTCTTTAAAAGGTTTTGATATCACTAAACAAAGTGATATCGATCATTTAATGATATCCCTAGATGGGACAGAAAATAAATCTAAATTTGGTGCAAATGCTATATTAGGCGTTTCTATGGCTGTTGCCCACACAGCAGCAATCGCGTCAAAGAAATCTTTGTATTATTATTTAGGTGGTTATAACGCTGTTACTCTTCCAATGCCAATGATGAATATCTTAAATGGTGGTAGTCATGCTGATAACTCTGTTGATATACAGGAATTTATGATTATACCAATTGGTGCAAATATGTTTTCAGAAGCATTGAGGATGGGGACAGAAATATTTCATAACCTTAAATTAGTTTTAAAATCTAAAGGAATGACTACATCTGTTGGCGATGAAGGTGGTTTTGCTCCTGATTTAAAATCAAATGAAGAAGCTCTGGAAATAATTTTAGAAGCTATTATGAAAACTGGACTTATACCTGGAGAAGATGTCTGTCTTGCATTAGATGTTGCAGCTAGCGAACTATATGAAGATAAATTCTACCATTTATATTCGGAAAATAAAAAACTAGAGTCAGAAGGTATGATAGAATATTTGGGTAATCTTATAAAAGAATACCCTATTATTTCTATTGAAGATGCCCTTCATGAAGACGATTGGAATGGGTGGAACTTAATGACTGAAAAATTTGGCGATAAAGTACAAATTGTTGGTGACGATTTGACAGTTACCAACATTAAGCGATTAGAAAAAGCGATAAAAGAAAAAAGTATGAATGCTATTTTAATCAAATTGAACCAGATTGGAACAGTTACAGAAACTATTGAAGCAATTAAAATAGCAAAAAACGCTGGATTTGGTGCAATTATTTCTCATCGATCAGGTGAAACGGAAGACACCACAATTGCAGATCTATCAGTTTCTATGGGAATGGGGCAAATAAAAACAGGGTCTGTATCACGCACAGATCGAGTGTGTAAATATAATCAATTACTTCGTATTGAAGAAGAACTGGGAATCCGAGCAAAATTCCCTAAAAAAGAAACACTCGCACATCTCGGTTAAGTTGAATTATCAGATGAAACGGCGCAATAGATCTAGGATATTTAAAAATCAGCTTGTAGCAACCCAAAAAATGGTTGTTCGTGGAGCTTTATGCTTAATAGGTTTGACTTTATTTGTGATTTTTTTGTTTGGAGATCATGGTTTATTCCAACTTTATAAGCTTAAACAAGAAAAAAACGATATTAAAAAACAAATATCACAATTTCGAAAAGAAAAAGAAAAATTAATGTCAGAAAAGAACCGCCTTGGAAATGACCTTGACTACATTGAAAAACTAGCTAGAGAAAAATATAGGATGGCAAAACCGGGAGAACAAGTTTTTAAAGTAATTCAAGTGGATGACTCAACAAGGAAAAAATAATTTTAAGTTTCTATGATGTTTCCTCTTTTACAACCTCAATTTCCTGTCTCTTTTTCTTTTTTCCTGTAAGCATTTCAATTAAATCTTCTTCTGAAGATTGAGTCTTGTCCTTTGAATAAGCACTGAAATATATTTCTACTCGTCTGTTGTATGACCTTAATCTTTGCCTATCGTTTTTCTTTTTCTGTTTCTTGATTTCTTTTGCTGAAATAACAGGGCGGTACTCTCCATACCCCAAAGCAGAAAAATATTGTTCAGGCAATGATGCATATTGATTAATAAGCCTTACAACTTTTAGTGAACGTGCTGAAGACAGTTCCCAGTTACTTTCAAATTCTGATTTTTCAGGTAGGGCAGCATCATCCGTGTGCCCCTCACAACGAATCTCTACTCCTAATTCTTTATTTCGCCTCTCCAATTCTGAAAGTAATGTAAAATATTCGTATGTTGAATCGGTGTTCATATAATCTATATTCATCAAATCAGTTTTTTTTATTAGGGTCCCAATTTTTCCAATAACTGAATAATATTTTGGTTTTATATCCGCACTCAAAGATTCAAACAATTTACCACGAATGGTGATTTTTATTCCTTTACCTTCTCGTGCAAGGTCAATATCATCTTCGGTGAGTCCTTCTTGTAACTGCTCATATGCTTTATCTAATAATTTATTGATTTCAGCATCAACCTGTTTCTGTACTTCATTGAGTATCACCAGCAAAAGCACAAAGAGAGTGAGTAGCAATGTCATCATATCTGCAAAAGGTACTGCCCATGCCGTACTATCTTCTTGTCCCTCTGAATGTTGACCTGCTATATTAGGTTCCATTAGAATTAATAGTTTTTATTTTTTATTAGCCGCTTTACTTGAAGCTAATCTAATTGCTGATGGTACAAACATCATTAATTTGTCCCTTACAATTATCGGATGTTCTCTTGCATGAATTGACATAACACCTTCGGTTATAACATTTTTATGTCTTAATTCAACCGATGTCAAACGCTGCAGTTTCCCTGCAATAGGTCCGAAAAAGAAATTAGCCAATACAACTCCGTAAAAGGTGGTAATGAGCGCTGTACCCATCCCACTTAATAGACCCGTCATTGTCTGCATAAGATCACCACCACCACCACCATCTCCTCCAGCACCAAAACCATTCATCATATCAACTAATCCCATGACTGTACCCATCATGCCAAACGCTGGAGCAAATTTTTCTCCTTTTGTGAAAAAATCCTGGGCAGCCTTATGTCTAGCCGAAATATTATTGATTTCAGTTAGCATAAAAACCTTCACCTTAGTTGCGTCCCGTTCTATAATTGCAGTTTCCATTCCTTTTTTTAAAAAACCCTCCGGCAGTGTCTGAATTTCATTGTCAAGTGAAAGTAGTCCATCTTTTCTTCCCTTTTCAGCCCATTTGAGTATCTGGTTAATTGTATCCATATAAGAAAATGTGTTGAGCTTAAATGCCTGCGCAATAACACTTGGAATTCCTGCAAGCGCATCAAGAGGCAAACTGATTATCAAGGCTGCAAGTGTACCACCTAAAACAATGGCAAATGATGGAATATTAATAAATTGAGTGAAATCATTTACTGGATCGAATGGATTATCAAGGCTAAGAGAAAAAATCCCAAATCCAATAGTTAAAAATGCAATGCCAAAACCTAAAGGACTTCCCCAATCAATTACTTTATTTTGTTCTTTTTCTGCCATAATATAATTTTTATGTTGTTGTTAGATTGAAATATGATGAGCTATTCTCAGAGTATTGGAGTCTTAAGGGGGTTAAACAATATAATACTCGAACGGATATCCCGCAGGTGATAGGATTATACTCTTGGTATTTATAATCACGATTAAACACAAAAGAATCCTGAGTAATATTATTGCTAACATCTATAAATGATGTCGCCAACAGGATTGATATTAAAAACACCAATAAATATTTATTGAATCTATGATCCAAGTAGAACTCCGCAGTTGTAAGCCTTTATTTGGCTTAACGTATTTTAATCAACTAAGTAGAATTAAAGCAAGAAATAACTAATGTTGATATTTAATCTTTCTTTTTACCCCGTGAAAGTGACTGACTTCCTCTATAAAGACGATCCTGCTCATCTTTAGATAAACTATTGAAACCTTCTCTGTTAATTTTATCTAGAATAACATCTATATCACGCTCTATCACGTACTGCTTTAACACCTTCTTTTCTTCTTGCTTTACCCTGTGTTCCTTAATTTTTTTAGATACTGAAAACCACAATGTCCTCCAACTAATTGGTTTTTTTAATAAAAAATACCCTATCACCATACCGGAGATATGAGTTAGGTGACTTATTTGAGATCCATTATTAAAAGAAGAAAAAAAGGCAATTATTCCAATTCCCATTACAAACCAAAGTGATTTAATAGGGATCAGACCGTATAGGTATACTGTTCGATTAGGATATGTCAGCCCATATGCGAGAAGAACACCATATACAGCCCCGCTGGCTCCTACAATTGGAGTCATAGAGTTAAGTCCAAAAAACATAGTAATTATACCTGAACCTATGCCTGTTATAAAATAATAGTTTAAAAATCTTGTTTTTCCCCAGAGTTTCTCTAGTTCACTACCAAACATCCATAGTACAAACATATTAATTAGTACATGCCAGACGCCACCATGGAGAAACATATATGTCAATGGTTGCCAAATCATTAATTCTGACCATACCAGCTTCGGTACTAATCCAAATAATGGGAAAAAAAGATTTTCTGCATTGGAAATAGTTTGCAGAATAAATATACAAAAATTAAATGACACCAAAACTTTTATTGCATCCGTGAAAACTGATGGTTTATAATAAAATTGGCTGGGATTTGATTGAAATTGAAATTTCATTATTTAGAGGAATCTACAGATTTTAATAAAACAATAGGTTTACTATTTTATTATTTTTCAAAACAATCATTAGGAAGCAGCAACTTATTTTGATCAATATTAGCAAAGTATTTCTCTGACAACTTTTATAGACTTAGTTTTTAGCAAATCATCAAAATGATAACACAGAAGAAGCCATAGATAATCGCTGATTATTTTACGATCTAATTTTGTGATATCTTCTGTCGGAAGTTTATTTATATCACCAGCCAGCAAACTTGCAAGTATCATACCGCTGTTTGGTCCACTATTGGGGTCAGGAAGAATCAACCCTGGTAATTCGCGCTGATCTAAATTCGGTTGAAAACCAAGTTGAGTAAGTAATGTGCATTCATAAAACCAAAATAGTAAATTGGGATTAATTTGCCTTTTGTTGTATGATTGCAAGGTTTTTATTAAGATTGAAAAAAGTTTTGGGTTTGGGTCGCTCTCTGAAAGAGTTTTATCTGTTATTTCTAAAATTGCCATTGATAATGTGATACTACGTAAATCATCTAAAATATTTGACCAATATTCTATAAACTCCACTTTTGAGACAGTATGTAAATTTCTCTTCGATTTATAATTATAAATAAGATCAATATAGCTCAAAGGTTGAAATTGAGAATCTTTGAGAGATTTTTTCTTTCGTGCACCTTTTACAATTAAACTAATTTTCCCATTATCTTTTGAAAAACATTTTGCGATGATTGAGGTGTCACCATAAGGAAATGACTTTAATACAATTGCAGGAGTCCGAACAATCATTGAGATTAATGTTAGTATGAACTAATATGACTTAGCAAAAATAACCTCATGTTTGGCGGGTTTTCCTGAAAAAATACATACCAGACCTTTTGGTTTTTCATCAAATGGTATACAACGAATAGTCGCTTTTGTTTGTTCTTTGATTATTTTTTCAGTTTGATCTGTTCCATCCCAACCACATCTGACAAAACCTCCTTTCAAAATAATTTTTTTGAAATCTTCATAGTTTTTTGCATTATGGGTATGCTTGTCTCGAAAAGATTTTGCCTGTTCAAATAATCCAATTTGAATTTCATCAAGAATCTCTGGAATTATTTTACATATTTCTTTTATACTATAATTTACTTTTTCTCCCGTATCCCTTCTTACCAACATTACCTTATTATTTCTAATATCTCTTGGCCCTATCTCTAGTCTAACTGGAACACCTTTCATTTCCCATTCATTAAACTTAAATCCTGGAGAATTATTTGTCCAATCTTGATGAACTCGTATATTTGATTGATTTAATAAATCAACAATAGGTTTAATATATTCTTTAACATCATTTTCTTGATGATCATTTTTTGTTATTGGTATTATAACAACTTGAATTGGGGCAATCTTCGGTGGCAATCTTAATCCTTTATCATCACCATGTGTTAATATTACCGCACCAACTAAACGAGTACTTACACCCCAACTTGTCGCCCAAACAAATTGTTCTTTATTATTATGTGTTTGAAATGTTACCTTGAATGCTTTCGCAAAATTTTGCCCAAGATCATGAGACGTACCTGCCTGTAAGGCTCTCTTATCTCCCATCATTGCCTCAATACAGTATGTTTTTTCAGCACCTGCAAATTTTTCGGCATTGGTTTTAACACCTGTATATACAGGTATAGCAAGATAATCTTCTGCTAGTTTTCTGTAGAGTTCTAAAATATCTAGTGTTTCTTTTTGAGCTTCTTCTTTGGTTGCATGTGCTGTGTGTCCTTCTTGCCACAAAAACTCACTAGTGCGCAAAAAAAGTCTTGTTCGCATTTCCCATCGAACTACATTCGCCCATTGGTTAATTAGTATAGGTAAATCTCTATAAGATTGGATCCATTTTTTATACATTGACCATATCACAGTTTCTGAAGTAGGCCGTACAATAATCTCCTCTTCCAATTTAGAATCAGGGTCTATTGTTACTCCTTTATTTTTATCTGCTTTTAACCTGGTGTGTGTAACCACAGCGCATTCCTTTGCAAAACCTTCTACATGCTCTGCTTCACGTGCTAGAAATGATTTAGGAATAAAAAGAGGAAAATAGGCATTTACATGACCTGTCTTTTTAATCATTTTGTCAAATGTCTCTTTTATGTTTTCCCATAATTGAAACCCATAAGGCATAATTACCATTGTCCCCTTAACGGGGCCATAGTCAGCTAAGCCTGCCTTATTGACAACCTGTGTATACCATCCCGAGAAATTATTTTTTCTTTCTGGTAGTCCTTTGCTCATATAAAAATATAGTTTAAGATCATATTATAAAATTACCGGTAGGGAATGTCCTCACCAAGACAGAATTCATTTAATAAATCAACCTTTGGATTTATTTATACTATATTAAGATATTAATTCAATTAAAAATGTGATGAACACAAATATGTATAAAAAAATTCAGATGCTAAAATATAATAAATCTCGTAAAAAATACAGAGAATACATATTAGAAGGGAAAAGACTTATCCAATCTGCATTAGATTGTAAAATAAAACTTAATTCTATAGTGTGTACAAATCTTTTTGAAACAGAAAATCAACTCTGGCTTGAAACTATAGCAAATAATCAGATTTATCATGAGACTATTACGAATAAACAATTTCAAAGATTAGCAACAACTCAAACACCCTCAGGGATTGCTGCAACTTGCGATATTCCAGAAGAGAAGAAACCAGACTTTAGTAGTGATCATTGGTTGTTTTTAGATAAAATTTCTGACCCTGGGAATATGGGTTCTTTATTACGTTCAGCGGCTTGGTTCGGCATAAAAAATATTGCATTATCGCCTGGTTGTGTAGATCCATTTAATCCTAAAGTTGTGAGGTCGGGTATGGGAGCACATTTTACCATATCTATCTACAGTAAAATGCAATTATCTCAGTTTAGCGATACACACCAAATAATAGCCGGAGAACATCGAGGAGAAGATACATCACAATATAAATTCCCAAAAAAGTATGTTTTAGTAATGGGAAATGAAGCATGGGGAATTTCCACAGAGCTTACAAAAAACATTGACAAGTTTATATCAATAAAAAAGCATGGATCTGGAGAATCATTAAACGTTGCTTCTGCTGGCGCAATTTTAATGTATTTGTCATCATTTGCGGAAAAATAATAGTCTCGGTTTTTCAAAATCTGTAATTAGAGTATAGTTTTAAATGACCTTTTCTTAAATTTTAGCATTATTGTATAGTATAAAAGTAAAACATCGGGAGCCCATTCTCTATGCACAACCCAATCAGTATCAGAGCAGCATTTATTATTGTTATCATATCTATCCTTACAGCTTTTTTATCTGGAGGTCTGGTACTAGGTATTGGTTTATCTAATCCTGAAGCATCTCAAAAGATTTATACTTTTATTTCATTTATTATTGGGCAGGGTTTTATGCTCTTGCCATTATTACTTTTTCTAAAATTAAAAAATGAACCAATAATAAAGACCATTAGATTAAACCCTATTGATTTAAATACAATATTATTTACCACCATTTTTTCTATTGGTATAATTATTTTATCTGACGAATTAGATCGCATAATCCAAATATTTGTTCCTGCCCCAGATTATATTATTGACTTAAATGATTTGTTGAAACCAGAATCGATTGGTGGATTTATTTTATTATTCGTTGCAGTGGCTATATTAGCCCCTCTTGGAGAAGAATTACTTTTTAGAGGTTTTTTACAACAATTTCTAGAAAAACACTGGAAAGACGTTACAAGAGCTGTGCTTATAACAGCTTTTCTTTTTAGCATGATTCATATGAATCCATATTGGTTTTTACAGATATATCTTTTAGGTGTTTTATTGGGCTTTTTATCATGGAAAACTAATTCTGTAATTCCCTCATTAATTCTTCATGGATTGAATAACACAATGGCGATACTCATTTCTTTTTCAGAATCCAATGACAATTCTTTTTATTTATGGCATGGGCACGTAGCTCCCTGGCTTATTTTAATCGCAATCATAATTACAGTATATGCTTTTAAAAACATAACCAAGAAGCAATATTAGCATAATAAGAAAAGAAATGTTCAAACATGAAATAACCATATTAAAAGATACATTTTCTCGATTACTCAGACGCCATGCTCAAACAAATCTTATTAAATTAATTAATAAAACACATCCCGCAGATCTGGCAATTGTTTTTCGATACTTTGATGATGAACAGCAAATACAGGTATTTGATCTAATGGAAAACCATGAACACACTATAGAGTTTTTAGTAGAGTTAGATGATACACTTATTGAAAAATTACTTATCCTCAAAAATTCAGATCGAATTGCAAAAATGATTAAATACGCTTCTACAAATGATCAAAGTTATATACTTGGTGCCTTAGATAATGATCAAGCACAATCTGTGATTGACTTATTAAATGCCGAAGAACAAGAAGAGATTGAAGAAATCATGGCATACCCAGATGATTCCGCAGGATCAATGATGGCGACAGATATTTTTACATTACATCAAAATACAACCTGCAGCGAAGCTCTACATACTCTCCAAGATCAAAAAGATGCAGAAATGGTTTTTTATTTATATATAACAAATGCTGACGATATACTCGTGGGTGTAGCTTCTTTGCGCGCTCTAGCAACAACTCCTGGTAGTACGATACTCAAAGATATAATGATTAAAAAGGTGCACTCTGTTAGACCTGAAACGGACCAAGAAGAGGTAGCACAAATTGTTGCACAATATAATTATCTCGCAGTCCCTGTTGTAGATAGGGATAATCAACTTCTTGGGATTGTTACTGTTGATGATGTGGTGGATGTAATACGAGAAGAAGCTACTGAAGATTTTTTACAGATGGCTGGTGCAGGTAAAGATAGAGAGATCCTTTTAAAATCTTCATGGGAAAATGCAAAGACCAGACTGCCTTGGTTATTGGCTAGTTGGGTTGGTGGTATAATTGCCGCTTCGGTGATTGGTGCATATGAAAATATGCTGGAAAGTATTATTGCGCTTGCTGCATTTATACCTGTGATTATTGGAATGGGTGGTAATATAGGGACTCAGTCTTCTACCATTATTGTACGTGGTATAGCAACGGGTAGAATTGAAATCGGGAATGAATTCAAAATTTTATTCAAAGAATTACAGGTAGGATTAATTCTTGGTTTACTTTATGGTATAATGCTTGGAATTTTTGCAAATTTTAAATTTATTGAAACAGACCCAATGATTGGGCTAGTTGTTGGTCTAAGCATCTGTTGTTCAATGGTAATTGCGACTTCTGTGGGTACTTTTACACCTCTTATTTTAAGGAAATTAGATATCGATCCTGCGGTAGCAAGCGGACCATTTGTAACAACAAGTATAGATATACTTGGTGTTCTATTTTATTTTATAATTGCAGGTTCATTACTTAACATATAAATTTTGTTTTTAATTTTTTTATTTTGTTTCAGTATATACCTGGCTTTTATTTTATTTATTATTTCTGGGTTGTTTAAACACAATACCCTGCCTGTTGCCAGCCTGGAAAAACTACCTAACATATCAATAGTGATCGCTGCAAGGAACGAAGAGATCAATTTACCCGACCTTTTACAAGATTTAATAAAGCAAGAATATTCCATAGAAAAATTAGAAATTATTATTGTAGATGATCGCTCTACAGATTCTACAACAAGCATATTGGAAACCGCAGCAAGTAATTATGCATTTATAAAAAATATTAGAATTGAAACTCCATCAAATAAAATGACTCCTAAAAAGTATGCCCTAACAAAAGGAATTGAAGCAGCAACAGGAGAAATAATTATAACTACAGACGCAGATTGTAGAGTTGGAAAGCTGTGGGCATCCAGTATGGCTTATAGCGTTTTAACCAATAACTGTATTACAATTGGTTATTCTGAAATAATCAATAATAATACTTTATTTGAACTCTATCAAAAAATTGACTTTTTATCTATTATTGTAGCAAATGCAGGTGCTGCAGGTTGGAAAAAATTTTGGTCAGGTACAGGACAAAACCTTGCATATTATAAAGATGATTTTTTTGCTATTGGTGGATTTGATTCTGTTAAACATAAAGTCTCCGGGGATGATATGTATTTAGTGCAATCAATATCAAAAATTAAAAGAGGGTATTTACATATTGACCCTAACTCATTTGTAAAAACCAGGGCCGTTAATTCTATCAAAGAATTTTTAAACCAACGCATACGCTGGGCATCCAATTCAAAAGATAATTATCAAAAAAACCCCTTATTCTTTTTATTTTTGCTGACCTCATTTTTATTTAATATAATTATTTGTCTTTCGATATTACTACAAAGTAATTGGTTTATTATGTTTGGAATGAAATTTATTTTAGACGGTTTTGTTCTAATGCTTGGGGGAAAATTATTTGAAAAAGAATTTAATCCCTTTGTATACTTCCTATGGGCAGTTCTTCAACCTATTTACATTCCCGTTGTTGCTATTTTAGGGATTAACGAAAGGTACTCTTGGAAAAAATGAAAGTGAGGATCGCATTTTTATTTTTATTAAGTAATATTTTATGTCAATCTTATAAAATTACAATTCTTGGATATCATGCTACAGATGTAACACAAATCATACATGCTCCTGGTGAAATCGAGTATATAGTACAAAATAGAGGACTATTAGATCTAATATGGCCTACAAATAATTTATACAGTGCTAAATACGATTCTAATAATTTTAATTTAATTTCCTGGTCAAAAAAAATTCACCAAGGATCTTATAAAAAAACCTTATTGGGCAAAAACATAACCAATACTAGCATTAGTTATGATGATGAAAAAATAGTTACTATAACAAATCCTATACATACAATACTTACAATGCTTGCAATGGTTCAAAAATTCTCACCTAAAAGTTTGGATACCAAATGGTTTAATTTTGAGCATGAAGGTCGCCTAGGGAAATCTCGATTTATTTGGGCAGACTCTTCTATGGCCTGGGATGGGGTAGATTCTATTTTGTGTGATCACTATAGGCTCGATATAAGTATAACTGATTCATCACAAAATATTGGTGAAATAAAGGATTATTTTATGAAATATATTATAAATGACAATTTTGTAAGAGAGCTTTGGGTGTCAAGATCAAAGAAAAAACAAATTATTTTAGCTAAATTGCAAACTCCCTGGTTATCATTATTTGCACAACGTAATTCAGATAAAGAAAACTAGTAATATTATATCCTATTTTCTTAAAATTGTTAAAGGAATTGGAATGAAAATAGCGATTACTTTATATTTTATTATCTGCAGTTTTTTTATATTTGCTCAACAGAATCAAGTTACACCTAAACCTAATTTAGAACATTTGAGATTAATTGGGTCTTGGGTATTCCAATCAATGACAACTATAACTCAGGCGAAGAGAGAGGAAATCAAAATAGTATATAACGATAAAAACAATGTTGAAACTCTATCCTTTTCTGACTCTGGGACTATATCTTTTAATGTAATAAATGATGGTGTTGAAAAAAATGGTGAAGGTATTTGGTATGCTGATGGTAGTTATGTAACAATTTTAGTTGAGTCTGATACAACTTATGGTGCATACCAAATTGAAGACAGTGTGTTAACCATTGTTACAAACACTGAAGAATCAACCACTGCTTATGAATACAGTACGATATTGAAATATAGAATGAAATAAAGTGATTCACACTTACAATTAATCAAATTATCAATACATTTTTATATATTTTCATAGTAATAATCTGAACATGAAAAACGAAAACATATTAAAAATATATTATAAAAAAATACTTTTCTGGATCATAATCGCAGTTATAATAGTTTTGGCTGTTAACTATGGTATAGATAAAAAGATAATTGTTTTTTTGGCATTTGTTATAAGTGTCTTTACTGAAGTATTTGTTGGTGTTGGTGCTTTGATAGCAGCTATTCCTATAATTGGACCTATGATTATAAAAATAGTAACGATACCTATCTTTTGGATTTTCAACGCAATGGGAACTGTGGTTTCAGGTCTTGCCATAAAAAAAGGATACGCCACTGAATTTGCAAAAGGAAGAATCTTAACCCTAGCGCTTTTAATAGGAATGATCATTGGATATATTTTAGGCAATCTGATTCCACTGAAATGAATATTTTAATCTTAGAAGGTCCAAACTTGAATTTGTTGGGTCTAAAGTCAGCAAGTCTAAATGATCGCCTTACTTTGGACAAACTTAATAAAGCAATTAAAGTCCATACTAAAAAAATGAATCAAAAAGTAAGTTTTTACCGCCGCATTAATTTTTTTTATCTGTCTTCATAAATATCTAAAAACTTTTTCAGGCAATTAATTTTTTACAAAGGAATCGAAATTGGGCAGATGGCCTTCTTTTAATTCCAACCTCATGGGCAAAAAATGAGATCACAATTTTAGAAACAATTAATTTAATTAACATTAAAACAGCTGTTATTTTTTTTAACAAAGATTATAGTTTTGGTACAGGGCAGAAAGATTCAATTATAAAAGGTAAAAACATAAAGGGTTTTATTGGTGAACCAATTATAGCTTGTCTTGATGGTATAAACTTCCTCTTAACATAAATGAAAATAATTATCCTTTTTATTTTATTATTTCAATCGGCATATGGTCAGATTGGAGAATCCCCAAAAAATTCACCTTTATCAGTACTTACAGTAATCAATAAAAAGTTAGTAATCGCAAAAGAGGAAATCTTTGAATTCAATCCAACTTGGGTAGACTCTTTAAAGTTAATATTACCATGTGCGGGCATTAAGGTCCCCAAAAGAACTATGAGACTCCCCAACGCACCAAGAAAATATAGAAGTGGTACCCACCGTGGGATTGATTTTTTTGCAAATTGGGGAACACCTGTAAGAGCTGTCGCTGATGGAATAG
>CAZEER010000002.1:0-59494 GCA_964511215.1 uncultured bacterium
ACAAAATTATTTTTTTTAAAAGAAAAACCAGATTATGTATTTGTGGCTGCTGCAAGAGTAGGCGGAATTTTGGCCAATAATACTTTTAAGGGTCAGTTCTTGTATGAAAATTTGGTAATCCAAAATAATATTATTCATTATGCCCATAAAGTTGGTGTGAAGAAATTGCTTTTTCTTGGTTCAGCATGTATATACCCAAAGCTTGCCAAGCAACCTATAAAAGAGCAAGCATTACTTACAGGTGAGTTGGAACCAACAAATGAACCTTATGCGATAGCAAAAATTGCTGGTATTAAGTTATGCCAAAGTTATTTTGAGGAATATAATGAAAATTTTATCTCAGTTATGCCAAATAATTTATATGGTGAAAATGACAACTTTGATCTTAAAACATCTCATGTAGTTCCGGCTTTGATTCGGAAGATGCATAGTGCAAAAAAAAATGCAAAAAAAGATGTGGAAATCTGGGGCAGTGGTGATCCATTAAGAGAATTTTTACATGTTGATGATTTAGCAGATGCAGTTGTGTTTTTGATGATTAATCTTGAAGCAAAAGAATTATACAAAATGGATATTGCGCATGTCAACATTGGCTCTGGAAATGAATTAAGTATAAGGCAATTAGCAATTTTAATTAGCAAAATAGTTGGGTTTAAGGGCAATTTAATTTTTAATAATAATATGCTAGATGGTACAATGAGAAAGGTCCTTGATACATCTGTTTTAAATAGTTTAGGATGGAAGCCTAAGATTGGTTTAAATGACGGTTTAAATAGCGTATATAGTTGGTATAAAAAATATTATTGCGAAAAAATATAGTGGTAGTTATTATGGTAGTTAAATATAAGTTAAATAATAACAGTAAATAATAGATAATATGAATTTTAATAAAAAATATAAAAATTTTATATAATAATGGTAGTTAATTAATCTTTATGGAATATATAAATTGAATTTACTTATTACGGGTGGTGCGGGTTATATTGGATCGCACGTTGTTTTGGCTGCTCTTGACCAAGGATGTCATGTAACTGTTTTTGATAATTTATCTACAGGTGTTGAACAAAATATTAATAATAAAACTCGTTTTGTATTTGGATCGATTTCTTCGAAAAATGAACTATTAAAATTATTTAAAAATAATAAATATGATGCGGTTATTCATCTCGCAGGGAGTAAAGCGGCAGGTGATTCCATGCTAAATCCTTTAAAGTATGCTGAAGATAATATAATGCATGGGCTTAATCTTATAAATGCTTGTGTAGAGCATGGTATTAAAATTTTCATTTTTTCTTCTTCCGCAGCAGTCTACGGTAAACCACAATACATTCCAATTGATGAAACTCATCCATTAAAGCCATATAATTATTACGGTTATACTAAACTTGTTATTGAAGAAAACCTCAAATGGTTCAGTATGCTAAAAAAAATTCAATTTGCATCATTAAGATATTTTAATGCTGCAGGATATGATATAAATAATAGGATTAATGGTATTGAAATAAATCCACAAAATCTTATACCAATAGTTATGGAAACTGCAATTGGGAAACGAAAAAAAGTAAAAATATATGGGAATGATTATAAAACTCTAGATGGAACTGGGGTACGCGATTATGTACATGTAAATGATCTAGCAAAGGCTCATTTGAACGCAATAGATTATATTCTTAAAAATGAAAAAGATCTCACTATTAATTTAGGTACAGAAACTGGATATTCAGTTTTAGAAATAATAAATAAAACTATGCATAAAAGTAATAAAATTATAGGATATGATTTTAAAAATAGACGAGTTGGAGACTCAGATGTACTTATATCAAAATCATCCTTAGCAAAAGAATTAATTAATTGGGAGGCAACATACTCTGACTTAGATACTATAATTAGTTCTACGTGGCAGGTATATAAGAAAAAATTATGTTTATAAATATGTTATCTTGAAATAAAGATAATAAATAGGATATTATTTTAAATGCTAAAGAAAATTCAATTATGAAAAAAAATAAATATGAAATAAAAATAGCTATAATTGGACTTGGATATGTAGGCTTACCCCTTGCAGTGGAGTTCTGTAAAAAATTCTCTGTTGTTGGTTTTGATTTAAATGAAAAACGAATTGATGAGCTTAATAATAATTATGATAGGACTAATGAAGTCGAAGAAAATGTACTTATTAAATCAAAAAGTCTTATTATTTCATCAGAAGTTGAATCTATCATTGATGCTAATGTTTATATCGTCACAGTTCCTACACCAATAGATGCTAATAAAAAACCAAATCTCAATCCATTAAAATTGGCATCGAAAACAGTAGGTGGTGTCCTAGCTGTAAATGACATTGTAATCTATGAATCTACAGTATTTCCTAATTGTACTGAGGAAATATGTGTTCCAATTTTAGTGAAATATTCCAAATTGAAATATAATGAAGAATTTTTTTGTGGATATAGTCCTGAAAGAATTAACCCTGGAGATAAAGAGCACACTCTTACCAAAATAAAAAAAATTACTTCAGGTTCAGATAAAAAAACGGCTCAATTTGTGGATGAGCTTTATGATTGCATAATCGAAGCGGGTACTCTTAAAGTTTCTTCTATTGCTGTTGCTGAGGCAGCAAAGGTAATTGAGAACACCCAAAGAGATGTAAATATTGCTCTTGTTAATGAACTAGCTCTTATTTTTAATAAAATGGACTTAGACTCGAAAGAAATTTTTGATGCTGCATCAACAAAATGGAATTTTATTCCCTTTCGCCCAGGATTAGTTGGAGGACATTGCATTGGTGTAGATCCATATTATCTAACCTATAAGGCTAATGATGTTGGGTACGATCCTAAAATTATTTTGGCTGGAAGAAGAATTAATGATGCAATGGGTAATTTTATTGCTGATAGTACTATTCAAGAATTAGTAAAGCAAGGGATCCATCCCAAGGGTGCAAAAGTTGCAATATTTGGCATTTCATTTAAAGAAAACTGCCCCGATTTTCGTAATACTAAAGTTTTATCTATTATTGATCAGTTGAGATATTATAAGTGTAAAATAGTAATATCTGATCATCGGGTTGACTCTATGACTGTTAAAGAAAAACTAGGTTTGGACCTATGTAGATTAACTGAAGTTAAAAATCAAAATGCTATTATTGTTGCAGTAAGCCACAAAGAATATTATAATTTTAAACAAAATGATTGGAAAAGAATGCTGCAATCTGGGGGTGTTATAATCGATGTAAAATCAATCTATGACAAAGATACATTTGCTAATAAAAATATTAGATATTGGAGATTATAGAAAATTTAATGGAAAAGATTCTTATAACAGGCAGCGCTGGTTTTATAGGGATGCATTTATGTAAATATTTATTGAATG
Organism: uncultured bacterium; assembly: GCA_964511215.1. Lineage (GTDB taxonomy): Bacteria > Fidelibacterota > Marinisomatia > Marinisomatales > UBA1611 > CAZEER01. The sequence continues at coordinate 3,373 of CAZEER010000002.1, forward strand.
ATGGATATGATGTTTTAGGTATTGATAATATTAATAATTATTATAACAGTATATTGAAAAAGAATAGGCTTAAAGTTTTACGAGGTTATGATAACTTTGAGTTTATTAAAGCAGATATATCAGATCTTAGAAATTTGGAATCTATATTTAATACATATGAGCCGAATAAAGTTGTTAACCTTGCAGCGCAGGCAGGTGTTAGATATAGCTTGAAAAATCCTCACGCATATATTCAATCTAATATAGTTGGTTTTATGAATATTGCCGAATGTTGTAGAAAATATGCAGTAAATGGATTGATTTATGCTTCAAGTTCATCTGTGTATGGATTAAATGATGACATCCCTTTTAAAGTTATTGATAGAGTAGATAAGCCAATTTCAATTTATGCGGTTTCAAAAAAAACAAATGAACATATAGCCCATGCTTATAACCACCTTTACGATTTAAGATCAACAGGGTTGAGATTTTTTTCAGTTTATGGCCCATGGGGAAGACCAGATATGGCTATTTATATATTTACTGATAAAATTCAAAAAGGTCAAACAATAAACGTATTCAATCATGGGAATATGTACCGTGATTTCACTTACATTGATGATATAATACAAGGTACCGTAGCTAGTATAGAGAATAATTATAAATACGAATTATTCAATTTAGGAAATAATAGATGTGAAAATATCATGGAATTAATTGAATTGATTGAAGAAAATTTAAAAATCAAAGCAAAAATTAAGTTTATGGATATACAGCCTGGTGATGTAGAAAAAACTTTTGCTGATATAAAGTATTCTAAAGATATGTTAGGGTATGAGCCTCATACTTCAATACATGAAGGTATTCCAAAGTTTATTGATTGGTATAAATCCTATATTATATAGATATTGATTTTATTTAAAACAATTTAATTAAATAGTTTAAATTATCCATTTAACTTAAGGTAGTTGTTTGGTAGTTAATTCATGATACGCCTATAATAACTTGAAATATTTTATATAATTTTCAATGTATTACTGTTAATAAAATTAACTTTTTAATTAAAACCCACTATATAATTCATATGTTGGCAATTAAGATATTATGTAAATTAAAGTAAATTATTTATCAGCAGATATCTTAATTTCATATGGTAGTTATAAAGGTAGTTGAAATATATTTCTTTAAAGTTATATTTAGATATTCAATGCATAGTATTTTTTCATTCAAAAAGGAAACTATTAAAAGGTATATATGAGTAGTATTTATCAAAAAGGTAGAGACGGATATTATTATTATCAGACTTATGTGCTGAATAAAGAAACAGGAAAGAAGAATAAAAAAGTTTTCCACTCTCTTGGGACTAGAGATTTATCTGAAGCTAAAATAAAACAGGATATTTTAGATAAGAAGTATGAGAAAAAACTAATTCAGGGTAAACGAAAATATTTTATAGCCTTTTACAGTAAACTAAGATTTATTTTTGTAGTTGTAGTTACTATATGTATAACAATTATTATTTTAACTCTATTTGATGCTAAAGAGCAGGGTAATTCCTCTTTTAGTAATAATAATGCTCATATTGAAAAAAATAAAAATAAAAATGTAATTGATGTCAAGCAGGATAGTAAAATAGAAAAATTATTATTACCTGAGAAAAAGGTTAATTCTGCAATAAATACAATCATAGCTAAGAAAACAGAGGTTGAAGTTTCTAAAGTAATTAATAAATCACAGCCTAGTATACCAGAATATTCAATTGCAAGGATTCAACCTTTATCTGATTTGTTTAAACAAGGTAAAATTTTTATAAATGTAAAAAAAGATACAGATGAAAAAAGTTTAGAATTATTATGCGAGAAAGTTGCCTCTGATTATTCTGAGTTTGCAAATATAATTATTTGTTTATACGCTGATAATAATGTAGGGAAGGAAATGGCTAGTGGGAAAGTAAGTAAAATTAATAGCAATGAGCAGAGAGAGGCCTGGCTTGCTATGTACACATATAATCCTGTAGAAGGTAGCTACTTTGATGGAAAACCAGGAAGATATCTAGGGAGTTATTAAATGAAAAATACATTTTTGATATTTCTTTTAATATTGCAATTTTTATTTTCTCAGACAACGCAACAAATAAAGCGCGCCAAAGAAATGATGAAAAAAACAGGCATTTCAGAATCAGAGGCACGTACTATGGCCAAATCTCAGGGGTATACTGATAAACAGATTAATGATGCAGTAAAAAAGGCTAAAGGAAAGAAAGAGGAATCGTATAGCTTAGATAAAACTCAGGAAACTAGAAAAGCTGGAGTCCCTGATCTTGGGAAATCTAATAACTCTGTCGATGAAAATCCTTTGGAACTTCAAGGGAATGTAATTGAAGATTTAGAAAATGAATTGTCTGCCGATGTGGAGTCCATGGATGTGGATTTCATTGATGAGGATATCAAGGTAGCAACAGAAGATCAAGATAAAAGAGTGAATCTACAATATTTTGGTTATGCAATATTTCAAAGAGATCCAGCATTATTTCAGGCTACCTCTGTTGGAGCTGTTGATCCAGAGTATGTTATCGGTCCCGGTGATGAGATTATTTTAATGTTATGGGGTGAGACTCAATTCAGGCAAGTGCTTAGTGTAAATCGAGAAGGATTTATATTTATTCCTGAAATTGGTCAAGTGTTTGTGAATGGTCTTAACCTTAATTTATTAGAGTCAAAACTGTTTCGAGTATTATCTCAATCTTATTCAAGCCTAAGTCCACAAGGTAGAAAAGCAACAACATTTCTTGATGTAAGTTTAGGTAATCTTCGCCCTCTGCGTATCCAAGTTATTGGTGAAGTCGCTCAGCCAGGAGCGTATACAATAAGTCCATCAGCTACACTTTTTTCTGCTCTGTATTATTTTAATGGCCCCACAGTCATGGGTTCATTGCGAGATATTCGATTAATAAGAAATGGTAAAGAAATTGCGACTATAGATTTTTATGATTACTTACTTACTGGTAAAAAGCCTAATGATCAAAAATTGCAATTAGGAGATGTTATTTTCATACCAAAACGAATGAAAACAGTATCGATTGAAGGAGAGGTTAATAGGCCGGGGATTTATGAATTAAAACCTGGAGAAACATTAAAAACAATGTTATCTATTGGTGGAGACTTAAAGGTTACCGCATATTTAGATCGCGCCCAAATTGACAGAATTGTACCATTTGACAAAAGATTAGAGACAGGGATGGATCGGATGTATATTGATGTAAACCTAGCTGAATTTTTAGAAGGTGACCAACCATTTGATCTTCTTGATGGTGATAAGATTCAAATTTTTTCAGTTTTGGATGTTCGACAAAATGTTGTTGATATCAAAGGCGCTGTTACGCGACCAGGGACATATGATTTAGGAGATTCATTAAGACTTGGTGAATTAATAAATAAGGCTGACGGATTGCTGGGAGATGCTTATCTTGATAGAATAGATTTAATAAGGACTCTACCAGATTTTAATGAGGAACTAATTAAGTTAAATCTTGATATGGTATTATCTGGAAATTTAGAGCAAGATATAAAATTGCAAAGTATGGATCAGGTACGAGTGTACAGTATGTCGGAGATGGTCGCAAAAACGTTTGTATCTATTGAAGGTCATGTAAAAAAACCAGGGGCTTATCCCTTAAAACAAAATATGACTTTATATGATCTAATTTTTAGTGCTGGTGGATATTTGGATGAGGAATTCAAAAAAGATGCTTATTTAAATAGAGCTGATCTTGTGCGAAAAAGAGATGATAGAAAGAAAACAATCATTCCTTTTAACCTTGGATTAGTTTTAGATAAAGAGGACCTCGCATCAACGCTTTTGCAATCAGGAGATTATATAAAAATCTATAGTTTAGAAGAAATTAGAGGTGGCAATGGTACAGTATCAATTAGAGGGCATGTCAAATTCCCTGGAACATATGAGCTTTATGAAGATAATATGCGTATTAGTGACCTATTATTTAAAGTTGGAGGATTTAATGATGAAAAATTCAAGGCTCTTGTTTTTTTGGATCGGGCTGACCTGATACGTTTTGATTCAAATTACATTAATAAAAGAGTCATACCTTTTAGCCTTGGGAATATTTTGTCGGACTATGAAGATGAGCAAAATTTCAGGTTAAATGCAGAGGATGAGATTGTAATTTATTCAAATAAAATTTTTAATGACATTGCAACTGTTAATATTGCTGGTGCGATAAATAATCCTGGACTTTACGATCTGAAAAATGGGATGACAATTATTGATCTAATCTTAGAGTCTGGAGGTATTCAAAAGGGAGTTTATAAATATTCCATAGAAATTGCGAGACTTAACCCGGAAAATGTAAATGATGAAAGCTATGCAAAAACTATTATGCTAGGGATGTATAGTGATTTTACTATTGGTAATATTGACTATGATATATCAGAAGAATCAGGTAAAGTAAATATTAATCGTCAAAATGATTTTCTACTGGAAGCCTATGATCATGTTACAATCCATGCCGATCCAGAATATCTTTTACAGCGTAAAGTGTCTATTTCGGGCGCAGTATATTTTCCTGGGGAATATATAATAACGAATTCATCAGAAACTATTTCAGATATTATTAGTAGAGCAGGAAATTTAAGGCCTAACGCATATCCAATAGCTTCAACTTTTACTCGTCTCGGTCAGATGATTCAGGTTGATTTAGAGGAAATTATTAAGAAACCCTATTCGAAATTAGATGTGCCTGTTATTGATGGGGATGAAATTTTTGTAGCTGTGCATCCAACAATAATGCAAGTGGTGGGAGAAGTAAGCTCACCAGGGTTTTATAAATTTTCACCTGGGGGTCGAGTAAATGATTATATTAATCAAGCTGGCGGTTTTTCTCAAGATGCAGAAAAAGGGAACATCTGGATTCGATATCCGTCAGGCGAATCCAAGAGATACAATAGATTTTTTGGGAATCCAAAAGTTTTAGATGGATCAATAATTACTGTTGGTCGAAAAAAAGAGGAAGAGCCATTTGATAAAACTGAATTTGCTAAAGAAATATCTTCTATTTTGGCAGATTTTGCACAAGTTTTTATATTATTTGTCGCAGTACAACAATGAAAATATTAAACAAAAATCTGACCATGTTATTTCAAGGAAAGAATAAAAATTACTATTTATTTTAGATTGAAAAGAAAATAAATGAATATTTGTGAATATTATATCTTGTTAATGTTTTGCAAAAAGAGTAAAATTTTTACTCAAAACGTGTTGTTATAATGCTTAATAGTCTCATTACTTCAAAAACTCGCTTAAAACTTCTGATGAAATTCTTTATAAACTCTGGAACTACATCTTATCTTCGCGAACTTGCAACTGAGTTTGGTGAGTCAACCAACAGTATTCGTTTAGAATTGAATCGTTTAACAGCAGCAAAGTTGCTTTCATCGGAAAATGCTGGTAGGACTGTACAATATCAGGCAAATAAAAAACACAGTTTGTTTAATGAAATTAATAGTCTAGTAAAAAAATATATAGGGATAGATAAAATTATTGATAAACTAGTAAAAAGAATTGGCTTTGTTGACGCAGCTTATTTAATTGGAGATTATTCTCGTGGTATAGATTCTGGTTTGATTGATTTAGTATTGGTGGGAGAAATAAATATAAATGTACTTCATGAGATATCTGATAGAAGAGGTGCAGAAATCAAACGCAAAATTCGTTATTTAGTTTTAACAAATAAGGAACTATTGGAACTGTGGTCTCAACTAGGTATGGATCAAGCATTATTAATTTGGGGAAACCCAATAAAAAACACGTAAATATAATTAGTGTTTTTTTGTTTTTTACGGGTTAGCAATGGGACTTACAAGGCGGAGCTACATCCTTGATTCAACTACTAATAGATTTATGTTGCAACTTTCTTTCTTTCTTCTATTATTACTTCTAGTAAATAGTAACATTGTCTAAATAAATTCAAAAAATGCAAACAAAAAAGGATAATAAGGATATAAAATTATTTGAGGGTAATCTTCAAGAAGTCTTTTTAATCCTTGTGCAGCAAGTTAGAATAGTTATTCTTACTCCCACAATTTTATGTACAGTGGTTATAATATATGCGTTATTTTTTACAGAACGTTATTACACGTCAACTGCTAAAATCATGTCATCAAAGAATAACAAAAATAATTCTGGAGCTATGGGTATAGCGGCACAGTTTGGTATCAATCTTCCTCTTGGTCAATCTAATGAAATATGGGTTTACCCAGAAATATTAAAGAGTCGAACTATGGCTCGTACTATTCTGAATAGAAATTTTGATACTAAAAAATTTGGTTCTCAAAAATCATTAATGCAGATTAAGACTTATGGGAAAAATGATCGCCCGACTGATATGACTATTAAGGAAAGTTTGGCTGTTGATAAATTCATAAAATCAATAGATATTAAGGAGGACAGGACGACAGGAATTTTTTCTCTTTCCACAAGCTCATTTGAGCCAGAATTAGCTGCAAATATAATTACAGCTTTAATTCAGGAATTAGATACTCATCAAAAAGAGCACAATAAGGCTATAGCGAGTAAAACCAGACATTTTATCGATGACCGAATTATTACTGTTGAAAAAGATCTAAGAAATGCTGAAGAAAGTCTTAGAGATTTTACAATTAGTAATCGACGTATAGAAAACTCACCTTTATTATTACTAGAGCAGGAACGCTTATCAAGGGAAGTCACAGTTCTTACAGGCGTATTTACAATGTTAAAACAACAATTGGAGACTGCGAAAATTGAAGAGGTTAAAGAATCAAATTATGTTATTATAATTGACCCTCCTGAAATTCCAGTTATAGCTAGTGGTCCGAATAGGAGAAAAATGGTAATATTTTCGGGTTTTTTAGGCCTTGGTCTTGGAGTTTTGATTGCTTTATTAGTTAATGTATTTCAAGAGCATCAAAAAAGAATCAAAAGTATTTTTGATCTGACCGTAAAAAATTTATTTTAAATAAATAAAAAATCTACCAGGAGTGATCTATAAATAAAAAAGTAATAGTTAGTGGTGGTGCTGGTTTTATTGGCAGCCACTTAGTAGATGCACTAGTGCAAAAAGAGTTTGAAGTAATTGTTTTAGATAATTTAAGCACTGGTCGCCTACAAAATATTAATCACCTTATTAATGATTTACAGTTTGTTCATTGTGATATTTCTAAAAATGGAGATTGGGAAAAGTTATTTAAGGGTGTAGATAAGGTTTTCCATTTAGCTTCCTTAGCTGATATTGTTCCATCTATTGAAAATCCCAAGGATTATTATGAATCCAATGTTAATGGTACTTTTAATATACTAGAAGCATGTAGAAATTATAAAATAAATAAGTTGGTTTATTCAGCCTCCTCATCATGTTATGGTATCCCTGATGATTACCCAACTAAAGAATCTGCTCCAATTCGACCGCAATATCCTTATGCCCTAACAAAATACCTTGGAGAACAGCTTGTTATGCATTGGAATCAAGTTTATAAGCTTCCTGCCGTGTCCCTTAGGTTTTTCAATGTATACGGTCCTCGTTCTAGGACATCGGGAACATACGGAGCTGTATTTGGAGTATTTCTAGCTCAGAAATTAGCTAGGAAGCCTTATACGGTGGTTGGTGATGGTAGGCAAACTAGAGATTTTACTTTTGTATCAGATATTGTTGATGCAATCATTGTTTCTTCTGAAAGTTTTATAAGTGGAGAAATTATAAATATTGGCTCTGATAATACGTATAGTGTTAATCGTTTAGTTGAATTGTTGGGTGGTGATGTAGTTTATATCCCCAAAAGACCTGGTGAACCTGATTGTACTTGGGCGAATATTTCTAAGGCAAAGAAATTATTAGATTGGTATCCAAAAATAACCTTGGAAGAAGGAGTGAAAATTTTAAAAGAAAATATTGAATATTGGAATGAGGCTCCCCTTTGGGATAAAAATTCCATTGAGCAAGCAACTAAAAAATGGTTTGAATATCTAGGAAAATGAATTCGAAAATAAAAACCATTAAAGAAATTCAGCAGATTGTAAAATGCCTAAAATTAGAAGCAAAAAAAGTTGTTCATTGTCATGGTGTTTTTGATTTATTACATATTGGGCATATTAAACATTTTGAAGAAGCTAAATCAATCGGTGATGTTCTAGTTGTTACAGTGACACCTGATGAATTTGTTAATAAAGGTCCAAATCGCCCTGCTTTTACAACTTCACTACGATTGCAGGCCCTAGCTTCACTAGAATCAATAGACTATGTTGTAGCTAATCAATTTCCAACTGCTGTCCAGACAATAAAACTACTACAACCTTCTATTTATTGTAAGGGAAAGGATTATAAAAATCACAAAAATGATTTAACGGGCGAAATAGATAATGAAGCAAAAGCTATAGATGATGTAGGTGGTTTAATTTATTATACAGATGATATAATGTTTAGTTCAAGTAACTTGCTGAACAAATATGGTGAAGTATTTGATGATTCCCAAAAGTCATTTATTGGTAATATAATTAATAAGCAAAGCCTAGATTTTATTACAGATAAGTTAGATGAAATTCAGAACTTAAAAGTATTAGTGATTGGAGAAACGATCATTGATCAGTACGTATTTTGTGAAGCTTTAGGAAAATCCGGAAAAGAGCCAGTATTAGTTTTAAGAGATCTAAAAATGGAACAATACTCAGGTGGTGCAGCTGCTATCGCCCGTCACTTATCTGGTTTTTGTAAGGATGTAACTATTTTAAGTGTGCTAGGTGAAAAAAAAGAGTTTGAAGAATTTGTTCGTTTAAGTTTTCCGGATAATGTAAAATCATATTTTATTTATAAAAAGAATTCTCCGACCATAATAAAAAAACGCTATGTAGATAGTATATCAAATAGTAAAACTTTAGGTATTTACACTTTAGATGATTCTAAAATGAATGAAGAAGACCAGAAAAAATTAACTGGTTATTTTTCTGATTGTGTTAAAAATCATGATTTGATTATTATTTCTGATTATGGGCATGGTTTTATTTCACCTGATTTTGCTAAGGCGATTTCGAATCAATCAGTTTTCACAACTTTGAATGCACAGGTAAATGCTGCGAATATTGGATATCATACCATGAATAATTATTTTGGGATGGATTGTGTAATTATTAATGAAACAGAATTACGACATGAATTACGTGATCGTGAAAACGAACTAGAAGTCCTTATGGTAGAGTTGTCTGAGAAACTTAAAGCTAAAAATTTAGTTGTAACTCGGGGTAGCTCGGGAGCAAAGCTTTATGAAGCTAATAATTCACATTTTTATTGCCCTGCTTTTGCTAGTAAAATAGTAGACAAAATTGGTGCAGGAGATGCTATGTTGGCCTTGTTATCTTGTTCGCTCAAAGTAGGCTTAGATCCAAACCTTTCTTTATTTATTGGCTCTTTAGCTGCAGGGCAGTCTGTTGAAACTATAGGCAATAGTGTACCTGTTAATAAGACTAAACTATTAAAAACATTAGCTCATACAATGAAATGAAAAACAAAGATTTCTTAAAAAAATATTTTACTGATTTCTCTGAATTAGTTAAACCTCAAGATGATATAATTGAAAAATTACAAGATGTTGTATCCTTATTGAAAAAAACTAAAATAAAAAATAAAAAAACTCTTATTTTTGGTAATGGTGGCAGCGCCGCTATATCTAGTCATTTTAGTGTAGACTTAACAAAAAATGCTAAACTAAGATGTGTTAATTTTAATGAGGCTGACCTTATTACTTGTTTTTCAAATGACTATGGGTATGAGCATTGGGTTGAAAAGGCCGTAGAGTTTTATGGTGATCAAGGTGACTTGTTGATTGTCATTTCTTCAAGTGGTAGTTCACAAAATATGCTTAATGGTATAAAAGCTGCCCGTAAAAATAAATTTGAATCCATTATTACACTCTCAGGGTTTGAAAGTAATAACCCACTGCGCAATAGTGGTGATATTAATCTTTGGATTGATAGTAAAGCCTATAATTTTGTAGAAAATATTCATCAATTATGGCTTTTAGCTGTAGTTGATTTGGTAATAGGCTCACGTGAATATTCAGCATAAAATATAAATTATGAAAAAAATTTTTATTACTGGGGGTGCTGGCTATGTTGGTGCAGTTTTGGTGCCAAAACTTCTTGAAAATGGGTATATTGTATCTGTTCTTGATCTAATGATTTATGGCGATAAAGTTTTACAACCTCACCCTAACTTAGACATTATAAAAGGGGACATACGAGACCAGAAATTATTGATGAAAGTCATTCCTGATAACGAAATTTTAATCCATTTAGCATGTATATCTAATGACCCGAGTTTTGAATTAAATCCCAGATTAGGTAAATCAATTAATTTAGATGCTTTTAGGCCTCTTATTGAAATTTCAAAAAACTGTGGTGTCAAAAGGTTTATCTATGCTTCATCTTCTAGTGTTTATGGTGTTAAAAGTGTTCCAAATGTAACTGAGGATATGCTTTTAGAACCCTTAACAGATTATTCTAGATTTAAAGCTGATTGTGAAAAGATTTTAAATGAATATCAATCTGAAAACTTTACTGCTGTCACAATAAGACCGGCAACTGTTTGTGGCTATTCCCCCAGGCAGAGACTGGATGTTGTTGTTAATATTTTAACTAATTTAGCATTTCATAAAAGAAAAATTTCTGTTTTTGGCGGTGATCAACTCAGACCCAATATTCATATCGATGATATGGTTGAAGCCTATGTGAAATTAATAGAGGCCCCTATGCATAAAATTGCAGGGAAAGTATTTAATGCAGGTTTTGAAAATCAAACGGTAAAAACATTAGCAAGAACTGTTCAATCAGTTGTAGGCAATGATGTGAAATTAGTTACCACGCAAACAGAAGATAATAGATCATATCATATTTCATCAGAAAAGATAAAAGATGAATTAGGATTTGTTGCAACACGTAGTATAAAAGATGCTGTGAAGGATTTATGCAATGCTTTTGAAAAAGGTTTGTTGCCTAATTCGCTACATGATGAAATTTATTTTAATATAAAGCGTATGCAAAACATTTCACTCTCCTAAAAATGAGAATCGGTATTGATTTTGATAATACAATCGTTCGCTATGATAAATTATTTAGAGCGATTGCAATAAAAAAAAAAATAATTAGTGATGATTGGAAGGGACAATCCAAAAAGAGTATTAGAAATTATTTGCGTCAAAAAGAAGATGGTGAAAAGATTTGGATGAAATTACAAGGACAAGTTTATGGTAGATATATGCATCTTGCAGAGTTAATGCCTGGAGTTAGTAATTTCTTATTTGTTTGTAACCATCGTGGTTATAAAGTCTTTATTGTTAGTCATAAAACCGAATTTGGTCATTATGACTCTGATAGGGTTTCACTGCGAGTTGAAGCCGTTAAATGGATGCAGAAAAAAGGTTTTTTTAAAAATTCTCATTTTGGCTTGAATGAGGATAACATATATTTTGCTAGCACGAGGGAAAAGAAAGTAAGCATTATATCAGAATTAGATTGTGAATGGTTTGTAGATGACTTGCCCGAAGTTTTTAATGAATCTCATTTTCCAAAATCAACAAAAAAAATTCTTTTTGGATGTTATGAATCGAGCAATATAGATAATGGTATTATTTTGAATAACTGGAGTGATATTTCCTATAGCATATTAGGTCACTATTCTAATGATGATGTTGCACTGATGGCCAAAAATATATCTAATTTTTCATTGAAAAATATTGAAAAAATATCAGGACGCGGGAATAGTATGGTTTATAAAATATTGGATGAAAAAAACAATAATTTTGTTCTTAAAATTTATCCTGATTTGATTGTTGATAGTAGATTAAGATTGGAGGTCGAGTTTTCTACTCTTGAATTATTGCACAAACATGGCTTTGCGGATGTCCCTAAACCAGTTAATAAAAATGATGAACTAAATATAGGTCTTTATGAATGGTGTAAAGGTGACGAAATTAAAAACCCGGATAAAATGGATATTGATCATGCAATTCAATTTGTTAAAAGATTATATGATCTTTCAAAAAAATTAATAAATAAAAATGGATTTTATCCTGCGTCTGAAGCCTGCCTTTCAATGGAAGAGGTAGTCTTTCAGATAGAAAACCGATTGAATAATTTAAAAAAATATGCGTCAGAATATAATGAGATGATTGATTTTCTTGACCATACCCTAATCCCGATTTGGGAAAGAGTAAAAAATTATAGTTTTTCTTTATGGCCAAAAGAATCAATCACAAATAATTTAGCTGTTGATAAACAGATTTTAAGTCCATCAGACTTTGGATTCCATAATTGCTTAAAGTCGAAAAACGGGTCCTTAATATTTTTAGATTTTGATTATTTTGGATGGGATGATCCAGTCAAATTAGTTGCTGATTTTATATGGCATCCAGGGATGAATTTAGAACCTGAAAGAAAGAAACAATGGAGATCAGAACTGATTTATTTCTTTTCGAAAGATAAATCATTTGAAAATAGACTTCTCGCGGCCATGCCAATTTATGGGATTCGTTGGGTTTTAATTATATTAAATGAATATTTACCAAGTCTAGCAAAAAAACGCAGAGATGCAATTGGGAAAAAGAATTATAATTTCAAAAATTCCCAAAAAATTCAACTAGAGAAAGCACGAAAATATATTAATCAGGTAGAATCGATTTTGCCTCAATTTGTAAAAAGTTAAATGTTGGACGATTGTAACGAAAAACTACTTATTGAAAGAGCTCTAAAGTTGAGGCAAAAAACGTTTCAAGCTTTTGTTGATCATGGAGAAGCCCACCTTGGGGGTAGCTTTTCTATGATTGAATTATTGATTTCACTTTATGATGTAATTCTTGAGAAAAATGATAAATTCATTTTAAGTAAAGCGCATGCCTCATTCCCTTTATGCTTATTGTTGAGGGAAAAAGGATTTAATCCAGAACTTACAACACACTTGGAGCTTGATCAGAAAAATGGGGTTCATTGTACAACAGGGAGCTTGGGTCATGGGCTTCCTATTGCTACAGGTATGGCTTATGCGAGAAAGCAATTAAAGATTAAAGGAAAAATTTATGTTATGATCAGTGATGGTGAGTGTCAAGAAGGTACTACCTGGGAGTCATTGCTTATTGCTGCTAAGCATAAATTGGATAATTTGGTGCTTTTGATTGATTATAATAAAATTCAGGCGTTAACTACCCTGGAAGAAGGTTTGCCTTTGGACAATCTGAGTCAAAAAATTGAAGCATTTAATTGGGAATGTCGAGAAATAATGGATGGGCACTCTTTTGAAGAAATTATACCCACGATGTCTTTAGATAATAAAAGACAGAAACCCTGTGCAATTATTGCTCATACAGTTAAAGGAAAGGGCATTAAATCATTTGAAAATGATCCAGCATGGCATGCAAGAAAGATTAAAGGTACTGAATTAGAAATTGGTAAAAAAGAACTAGGAATAATTTGAGAAGAACATTCGGTAAAATTATATCTCAATTAGCACATGATGATGAAAAAATTTTTGTTATAGTTGGGGATATTGGTTTCAGAGTTTTTGATGATTTTAGAGAAAAATATCCTGAGAGATTTATTAACATGGGTATTTGCGAACAAAGTATCATTAGTGTATCAGCGGGTATGGCGTTAGAGGGTTTAAAACCCTGGGTGTATACTATAACACCATTTTTAATTGAACGTCCTTTTGAGCAAATAAAATTAGATATTGATCAACAAAAAGTTAATGTAAAATTAATAGGATTTGCAGATTATCCCACACTTGGACCAACACATTCAGAATTAGATGGGAAAAGATTAATGAGTCTATGTCAAAATATTACGTCTTTTTACCCCGGAGATGGGGTGGAGACTGAATCAATGGTTATGGAGGCCTATAATAAAGATGGCCCAGCCTTTATCAGTTTGAAAAGTGATCCGAATCTTAGCAAGCATATAACAAGTAACAATAAAATTTTTTAAAAATAATTTATTTAATTACAATATTTTAAGGAACAATATGGGAAAATTAGTTAATTATGTTACAGAACTCCATAAAGCCACATCTAGAAAATATATTGATCGTATGATAGATGATAAGGTAACGTGCATGCTGAAAGCTAAAGAGTACGAAAAAGATTATTGGGATGGAGATCGACGTTATGGTTATGGTGGATATCGGTACTTACCTGGTCGCTGGAAACCGGTAGCCGAAAAACTTATTGAAAATTATGGATTAACAAATAATTCTAGTGTTTTAGATGTTGGATGTGGTAAGGCTTACCTCCTTTATGAAATTAAGTTGCTATTGCCAAATATAAGAGTATCTGGTTTCGATATATCGGACCATGGTATATCTTGCGCGAAAGAAGAGGTAATAGATTCATTATTCATTCATAAGGCTCAAGAGCAATTTCCTTTTGATGATAATGAATTTGATTTAGTGATATCACTTGGATGTTTTCATAATTTGCAGATTTTTGAATTAGAGGTAGCTTTGAAAGAAACTGAAAGGGTTGGGAGGCAAGGTTATGTTATGTTGGAAAGCTATAGGAATGAGCAAGAACAATTTAATCTCCAATGCTGGGCATTAACTTGTGAATCATTCTTTGATCATAAAGAGTGGCCTTGGATTTATAAGCATTTTGGTTATAGTGGTGACTATGAATTTATATATTTTGAATAATTTTTAGATTGAAAATGAAAGCTGCAATTTTAAATAAGTCAAAAAAACCACTTGTTCTGGCTGAAATAAATACTCCTGATGAATTAGGATTTGGTCAGGTTTTAGTTGACGTACATTATAGTGGAATTTGTGGTGCGCAGATTAATGAAATCGATGCTGTTAAAGGAGATGATAAATTTTTACCACATTTATTAGGTCATGAGGGATCTGGTATAGTTTCTGCAGTAGGTCCGGGTGTTAAGACTGTAAAAAAGAATGATCATGTAGTTTTGCATTGGAGACATAGTTCTGGTATTCAGTCTGAGCCTCCAAAATATGATTGGAATGGGAAAATAGTTAATGCTGGCTGGGTTACTACATTTAATGAGCAGGCCATTATATCAGAAAATAGGTTAACTGTAATTCCTGATGATTTTGATATGCGAATAGCGCCACTATTTGGATGTGCAGTTACTACAGCATTTGGTGTAATTAATAATGATGCAAAATTAAAAGTGGGCCAGTCTGTGCTGATTTTTGGCATTGGAGGAGTAGGACTTAATATTGTACAGGCTTCTTCAATGGTGTCCTCTTATCCAATTATTGGTGTTGATCTATTGGTAGAAAAGCTTGAAATTGGAATGCAATATGGCCTGACCCATGCTATTGATGGTAAAAATAATGATATTTTAAATAAGGTTAGGAATATTGTTGGTGAAAAAGGCGCTGATGTGGTGATAGATACTACGGGAAATACTAAAGTAATAGAATTGGCATATCACCTTACTCATCCAGATGGAAAAACAATTTTGGTAGGTGTACCAAAGATAGGAGAAAATATATCAATTTACTCTTTGCCATTACATTTTAATAAGGTTTTAACAGGGTCTCACGGAGGGAATGCGGTTCCTGATATAGAGATTCCTCGGTATATTCGACTTATAAATGCAGAAAAAATGACTCTCGATGGCATAATCACACATGAATTTCAGCTTTGGGATATTAATGATGCATTAGAGCTTTTTAGAAGTGGGGAGGCGGGTAGAATAATTATTCGAATGAATTAATTAATGATGACTAGTCCATATAAATTAATAATATATAATAAAATGAGAAAATAATTATGCATGTACCATTTTTTGATTTAAAAGTAAGGGATCCTCAGATTAAAGAGGAATTATTAGAAGCAGTCGAGAGAGTGCTTAATCATGGCCGAATTCTTTTTGGTCCCGAAGTAGATGAATTTGAACAGAGAGTCGCTCTAGCAGCAGGTACAAAATACTGTTTGGGTAGTGCTTCGGGAAGTAGTGCGTTATATCTTGCTTTAAAATGTTTAGACATTGGTCCAGGAGATGAAGTCATAACAACACCTCTAACATGGATCATCACAGGAAATGCCATAGCAGAATGTGGCGCTATACCAGTGTTTGTTGATATTCGAGATGATTTCAATATTGATCCAGATTGTATAAGATCAGCAATAACAGAAAAAACTAAAGCTATCATACCGGTTCATTTTACCGGACTCATGTGTGAGATGGATAAGATATCAGAAATAGCATCTGATAATAATCTTTATATAATTGAAGATGCTGCTCAAGCATATGGAGCTGAATATAAATCACAAAAAGCTGGCTCTTTTTCTTCAGTTGGTATTTTTAGTATGAATTCTATGAAAGTACTTGGAGGTTATGGTGAAACGGGCGCTGCAGTAACTAATGATGAGAGGTGTTATGAAAAATTAAAAATTTTAAGATATACAGGTACAAAATCTGATCCGAAAAAAATTATAACTAATGAAGCAATTTATGTATCACTGAATCATAAAATTGATACCATCCAAGCAGCAATGCTTCTAGTTATGATGAAGTACCTTCCCGGTAGAATGGAAAGGCGAACTGAAATAGCAAAAAGATATAATGATGCACTTGGAGACTTTGTTATTTGCCCAAAATTAAAAAGTAATAATATTCACGCTTTGTATACATATGCGATTCAAGCAGAAAAAAGAGATTCGTTAATGGAATATTTGCACAAAAATAAAATAGAAACAAAAATTTATCATAAACCTCTAGTGTCAGATGCTCCTGTTTTTAGGCAATATGTCAGAAATGACACACCTAATGCAATAAAGGTTTTAAATAGGTTTCTGAGTTTGCCAGCTCATGAAAAATTGAGTGATGACCAAGTTGATTATGTCATTGAAAAAGTAAAAAAATTTTATAGCAAAAAATCTAAAATAGGATACTAAAATGAAAAACTTTAATTATCAAGAAACATGTAAATTATGTAAAACGGATACAATTGAGAAAGTATTAGATCTTGTTGCGTTACCTGTTGGTGATAGGTATGTTCCAGAAAAAGATAAAATGAAAGTTACGGATACCTACCCTTTAGATATAATGATGTGTGGTAATTGTGGTCACTACCAAAACAATGGATATGTAAATCCTGATTTAATTTATGGTCATTACCTATCAAGACCTGCTACAACAAATCCAGTTTTGTCTGATATATATAAAGAATATGTGAATGATTTATTAACGTTATATGTTAAAAGCAAAGACCCTTTTGCTGTTGAAGCAGGAAGCAATGATGGCGCATTTATTGGTTATTTGCAAGAACGTGATGTTAGGGTATTGGGTGTGGAGCCATCTCCTAATTTATCAAAACAAGCGAATGATTTTGAAATTCCAACTATTCAAGATTATTTTAGCTTGAGATGTGCAAAACAAATTAAAAAAGACTATGGAGAAGTTGATATTTTTGTAGCAAATCATACTTTTTCGAATATCATAGACTTGGATGATTTTGTTGGTGGGGTAAAACATTTATTATCGCAAAATGGTGTTTTTTCAATGCAGACACACTACCATCTTGATGTGATCGAAAAAAATCTAATTGAAAATTTCACCCATGAACATCTTTCAGGGTTTTATGTAAAGCCGTTGGTTACTTTCTTTAAAAGCTATGGATTAGAATTGTTTCATGTTCAAAGAGTTCCAGCCAAAGAGGGTTCGATTCGCTGTTTTATCCAAAATGAAGGTGGTCCCAATGTAGTGAATTCTTCAGTTCAAGAAATCCTATCATATGAAAAGTCGATTGGAATGAATAAGAAAAATCGTCATGATTCAATTGCTCATTTCATTGATAGCATAAAGATACAACTTCATAACCTATTGGATGATAAAATTAAATCTGGAAAAACTGTAGCTGCATTTGGGACATCAACAGGAGCAACAACCTTTTCCTTCAATTATGATTTAGGAAAAATAATTTCTTTTTTTGTGGATGATGATCCCTATAGGCATAATCTAGTTAGTCCAGGGTTCCATATCCCCGTTTTACCATCAAAAGCTATTTATGATAGGAAGCCAGATTATGTTATTATTCTTGCACCTCTTTATGCAGAAATAATTATGAAGAAAAATATGGAATATTTAAAACAAGGTGGGACATTTATAAAAATTTGGCCAGAATTTGAAGTTGTCACTTAAAATTTTATTTGAAGATAGTTGTAATTGGATAATAAAAGTAAAAAAAAGATAGCAAAACAATACGACGAGCTAGTCAAGAAGTATGGCGATAATATTGATGCTTTGCATACTAATAATGCTAGATATAATAAGGAGCATCAAGATATTAAATTCCAATTTGTTTATGATCAACTTGGAAATTATGATAGTTTACTTGATGTGGGTTGTGGTCTTGGACATTTAGCTGATTTTTGCAAGGATAGAGGGTGGCATGGCAAATATACAGGTATAGATTTAAGTGGAGAAATGGTAGATATTGTTAAAAAGAAACTTAAAACAGATAAAATATTAAAATTAGACATTCTCGAAGAAAAATATGAAGACAAGCACGATGTTGTTGCATCAATATCAACATTGCAAGAAAAGCCACCTTTTGAAGAATCTTATAGTTATTTACAAAATATGATTGCTAAAATGTTTCAAATAGCTAAAAAATGTGTAGTATTAGATATATTTTCAAATAAGTTTTCTGATTATCTAAATCCTAATAATCTTTATGTAAATCCATCAGTTTTTTTGAATGATCTTTATAAACTTACAAATCGATTAATAATCCTGAACCATTATAATCCATACCAGCTAACTGTTATTCTATACAAAAAACAATTAAATGGATGGTCAATTTAAGGAGTTGATAAAATTATGCCTGAAATAATAAAAAATAATGAAGATTTACTTTTTATTAATGATGAACTTGTTGATAAAATTAAAATGGAATCACAAAAATCAGATAGAAACATCGCGAGGTTATTAATGCATAAAAGCCATGATGATTTAGTCCAAGAAATGTTAATTGCGATGTGTAAAGATAGTTGTATAATCCCAAATAGATGTGAAGGTAAATCAGAATCTTTGCAAATTATTGAAGGCAGATTATTAATAGTTATATTTGATGAATGTGGGGTTCCTATCAAAAAAGTTGAGATGAGCCAATTTGGGTCAGGTAAAGTATCTCTCTACAGGATGTCATCAACACCTTGGCATACAATGATTCCTCTTTCAAATAGCGTTGTTGTTCATGAGGTCATAGAGGGTCCGTTTTCCAACGTATCTGATCCAATTCCTGACTGGATTCCAAATGATCATGGGAAATTAGCATCATTTATACGCGATTTAAAAATAAATGCGATTGAACCTTAAAAATAAATGCCGGATTTGTAGAAATGATAATCTACAAGTGCTTATTAATGCTGGTTCGCAACCATTATGCAATCGGTATAAAATTGATTTAATCAGTAATGATTATAAAAATGAATTAGTAATTGTACAATGTCGCACCTGCGCATTGATACAGTTGCTGAATACGGTACCTGATGATGAAATTATTCCTAAAGTTACTTGGTTAAAGTATAATGAGCCTGAAGATCATCTAAGTAACTTAGCAGACATTTTATCAAAATTAGATTTTTCAACACATTCGCCATCAGCCCTTGGAATCACATATAAAGATGATTCGCTTTTGTACCGTTTAAGTAAAAAAGGAATATCAAAAACCTTCAGAATAGACCCTCTTATAGATTTAGGTATTCACCAAGAAGGTATTGCAGGAGAAACAATAATTCCCAAAATAACAAAAAATGCGATTCAACGCTTGATTAGTAAAAATGGTAAAGTAGATTTAATTATTGCACGCCACATCTTTGAACATACAACAAATACTCAGGAATTTTTGAAGGTGATATCGCGAATACTTAAACCTGATGGTTACATTGTTTTTGAAGTACCAGATTGCATAGTACAGCTTCATAATTTTGATTATACCATGCTTTGGGAAGAACACACAATTTATTTTACTTCTGAAACGTTAAGAAATTCATTTCATTATACATCTTTTGATCTAGTGAGTTTAGAAGAGTATGAATACTCCATAGAAAATGCATTGGTTGCAATTATTCAAAAAAAAGATAATAAGTTAATTCGCAAAAGTTATGACAATGGTTTAGAGAAAAATCTAAAAATTGGCTACCTATATGCTGAAAAATTCTTATTTTATAAAAATCTTCTAAAAGATGTATTACGAAATTATAAAATGAATGATGAGAAGATTGCTGTATTTGGAGCAGGGCACTTATCAATTATGTTTATTAATTTAATGGAGGTAGCATCATATATTGAATTTATAGTAGATGATGATATCAATAAACAGAAGGTTTATATGCCTGGGTCAGGGCTAGCTATAAAGGGTTCAAAATCTTTAATTACGCATAGTATAAACTTATGCTTATTAAGTCTGAGTCCAGATAGTGAGCGAAAAGTTTTGAAAAATAATAAAAACTTTTTGATTAAAGGTGGGTTATTTAAATCAATATTCCCAAATAGAAAAAATTCGATTTTTAGTGCCTAGGTTCTTAATATGGAATATGATAAGATAAATAACGAAGTTTTATATTCAACAAATGATATTACAAAAATAAATATTTCAGATATTGAAGTATTGAAAGAGAGGGCAAGTCTCAACCGGCGCAGAAGAATAAGATTATGTGTGCATAAATCAATCAATGACAACATTCATGAAATGCTTATAGTACATGAAAAAAGTTGCTATGTCAGGCCACACAAACACCTTAACAAAGTAGAGTCATTCCATATTATTGAAGGTAGTGCGAATATAATTTTATTCAATGATGTTGGAGTAATTAGTCAAGTAATTGAAATGGGTGACTTCAGTACTGGTAAAAACTTTTTTTATCGTTTACCTCCTTCTCATTATCATACTATAATAATTAAGAGTGATGTTTTAGTCTTCCATGAAACTACAAACGGGCCTTTTCGTCCTGATGAAACTATTTGGGCAGACTGGGCGCCCGATGAATCTGATGATAAAAAGATTTTACAATACATTAAAAAATTAAATGAAAAAATTAAACAAGAATATACTACTTAACGAAAGCGAAACGCTTTCAATCCCAAATAAAATAAAATCTGAAGGTATTGTTTATGAGGATGGATACAAAAAAATAGAAAAAATTACTGCTAAATTTGACGATTTTAATAAAGAATATTTTGTGTCAGATTTTGGTGAAAAATCTGCGTTACTTGCATCTTGTAATGACCATATTTTGCTTACGAGGCAATATAGGTTATTAATAAATGACTTATCTTATGAGATTCCGGGAGGAAAAGTAAATAATGATGAAGTAGCAGAGGAGGCTGCCATTAGAGAGTGTTATGAAGAAACTGGTTTATTATTCAATAACTTGGAACCTTTGATTACTTATGACCCAGATTTGGAATATACTAAAAATCGGACACATGTGTTTTTTGTCAATGATTCAAGAAATATATATAATAGAAATTCGAAAAAGTACGAATGGTTACCCTATAAAAAATGCATAGAGATGATAAATAAGCGAGTAATAATGGATAGTCTTTCTATAATTGCAATTTTAGCATTTAGTTTAAAAGCAAAGATAAAAACATAATTTAATCATATGTCAAAAAATAAAATATATTGGTGGAGAACACAATTCACTGAGCAAGAAATAAATAAAATAGGCGAATCTATAAGGAATGAGTCAGTTAGTATGGGTAAGGTTACGGAGGAATTTGAATTACAACTCGCGGGAAAATTGAATTTACCTTATGTTGTTTGTGTTACTAGTGGGTCAACTGCACTATTAATGGCATTAATGGCTTTGGGCATTAAACAAGGAGATGAAATAATTATTCCAAATCGCACTTGGGTTGCTACAGCACATGCGCCATTAATGTTAGGGGCAAAACCTGTTTTAGTTGATGTTTTACCAGATCGTCCAATAATTGATACAAAAAATATAGAAAGAAAAATTAATCAAAAGACTAAAGCTATAATGCCAGTACAGCTAAATGGAAGGGCAGTGGAAATGGATGTAATATGGGAATTAGCGGGGAAATACAACCTTTCAGTTATTGAGGATTCAGCTCAAGGACTTTTTTCAAAATACAAAGGTATTTATAATGGAACAAATTCAGATGCGGGATGTTTTTCTTTTTCTATCGCTAAATTAATTCCGACAGGCCAAGGTGGATTTATTGGTACAAAAGACAAGTCCATTTATAAAAATTTAAAGTTAATGAGGACACATGGGGTAGATGATGTAAATGCTGGGACACCATATACAATGATGGGTTTTAATTTTAGATATACAGACCTACAAGCTTCAATTGGTTTAATTCAATTAAAAAAAATCAATCAAAGAATTACAAATTTGATAGAAATACATGAAAAATATCGATCTGGGTTTGAAAATAATTCAAAAATTGAATTCATGAATGTAGATGTAGAAAATGGTGAAATCCCATTGTATTCAGAAATATTGATTGATGAAAGGGAAAAGGTGATTGATTTTTTAAAATCAAAAAATATTGAGACTCGGCCATTTTATCCTGATTTAGATACAGCGAGTCATCTCAAAAGTGAAGAACCATTCCCTAATTCTCGACTTTTTGGAAGTAATGGTTTAGTGCTTCCATCTGGTCCAGATCAATCATTAGATGATATTGATAGGGTGATATCTGTCATAAATAATTATATTTAAACAAAGCAATGAACTTTTTGATACTGGGGACATCTGAATTTGATATTTATTGTGCCAACGCTATTTTAGCTTCAAAAAATGAAATCTGTATAATGGTTTCGATGCCTAAAAAATTACGACCTGAAAATTCTTACAATATAGAATTATTTTCTGCAAAAAATAATATTCCATACATTGAAATAGAAGATATAAACTCTAAAAGTTCAATAAGACTTCTCAAATCATATAATGTCGATTATATTGTTGGTTCATGGCCTAAAATTATAAGGAAAGAAGCTCTTGAAATTCCAAATAAATTCATTATTGGGACTCATCCGACTGATTTACCTTTCAATAGAGGAAGGCATCCGTTACATTGGTTAATAGCTTTGGGGATATCTAAAACAAAACTATCATTTTTCAAGATAGATGAAGGTGTGGACACGGGTGAGGTATTGTTGCAACTCCCGTTTAGAATTGAAAAAAATGAAAGCATCAGGGAGCTAAATTATAAAATGAACCAAGTAGCTTATGTTGGTATGTTAGAGCTATGTGGTCTACTAGAATCAAATGTTCAAGCAAAAAAACAAAATCATAAACAATCAAATTATTGGAGAAAACGAACTCCACATGATGTCACACTTGACTTAAGAATGAGCGCAGATTTAATTAAACGTTTAGTTAAATCTTTTTCGCTTCCTTACTCATGTGCCAATTTAATTTTTAGAAATGAAGTTATTAAGATTACTGATATAAATATTCTCGTTTCTGTTTTGGATGATGAGGAACTACGACGAATTGAACCAGGTAGAATAATTAAAGCTGGGGGAAATAAAATTACTGTAAAAGTTGATGATCAATTAGTTGAATTAATTTCACTTTTACCGTTATCTAAACAGCTATTAGAATCAAAATATATACATCCCCCTACTACTTATTTTCAAAAATACAAATTAGGAATAAATTAATTTTCTAACTGATTTTTATAATTAGTATCAATGAAAAGAATAATTTCGTTTTTTAAAAAATCCCCTATTGTAGTAGTAGCTTTTTTCGGTGTTTTAATGATAAGAATTTTGAAACCATTTTATATTATCCGTTTTGGTGTAATTGATATTGGAAGAATAGGTGGATCTTATTCTGGGAATATGTATTTAAGTGCAAAAGCACAAGGTAAATATAAAAGTAATTTTTTAGATTTTTTTTATTTTATAAAACATACAAACCATTCTAATACTCAATGGGAGCGTATGTGGCATAGGGTTCTTCCTGTTTTTCCATTTACGACATTGGCTATATATTTAGAAAGAGTAAATAAAATCTTTCCAGGATTTCAAATACATAAGATTCCTGAAATTGATATAGTACCTACTTTAGATGAATATCGCAAAAATATTAAAGATGATCTTTCTAAATTGTATAATGATAAAATTGATTCAATAATTAAAACTAAAAAACCTAATTTGTATTTTACTCCTGAAGAAGAAAGTTATGCTGAAAAAGAGATGTTGAAATTTGGACTATCTGCAGATGATAGTTTTATATGTTTTCATGCAAGGGATTCATCTTATTTAAAACAAGTTGTGGGAAGCTATAATTTTTCTTATCACGACTTTAGAGATTCAAATATAGATAACTATATTCAAGCTGTCGAAGGAATGATAAATAGAGGCTATCGTGCTTTTCGAATGGGCGCGATTGCTGAAAAACCTTTAAAGGAGAAAAATATAAAGTTAATTGATTATGCTTTTAATAAGAACAAATCTGACTTTTTGGATATATATCTAATATCAAAAAGCAAGTTTTTTATTTGTTCTGATACTGGTTTATCATTTCCTGCTGAAGTTTTTAAAGTGCCAATAGTCTTTGTGAACTGGGCAGTAATTCTAAGATTACCCGTTTATGCACATAATTGTTTGATAATTTTTAAGAAATTTTTTTCTAGAACTAAAAAAAGATTCCTAAGTTTTTCAGAAATGATGGATTTAGATCTTTTTACTGGGAAAGCAAATGAAGAATTGTCCAACCAGAATTTAGAAGTAATTGAAAATACTCCGGATGAAATATTTTCTCTAGCAGTAGAAATGGATGAACGTTTAAGCGGGAAATGGACTGTGAAAGAGGATGATAAAATATTGCAAGAAAAATTTTGGAGTATATTTGGTCCTGGACAAATATTAAATACAGATATAAGAGTAGGGACTAAGTTTTTAAGGGATAATAGATTTCTGCTTGAGAGTATTAAGGATTAATGAGAGCTTTAATATTTTTCAAATATATTATTAGAGAATTCCCAAATCTTTTGGTAGCGAGCTCTTTGATATTAATTCTGACAGGGATTATAGAAACTATAGCTCTCTTTTTTATTGCGCCAATTGTTGATCTTTTAATTTCCTCAGAATTGAATGAATCTAGTGTTATAAGTCAAAAAATTATTTCCTTCCTGAGCTCAATCGGTCTTCCAAGTACAATTTGGGTTGTTTTTAGTGTTTATATACTTCTAAATATTATTAAGAGTGTATTTCAAATTTGTTCAAATTTTTTTATTCTAAAATTAAAATATGCATTATGTAAAGATATTACCTTAGGGGCATATGATGATTTTTTTAGCGGAGGCTGGAAATTTTTCAGAACAAATAAACAAGGTCATCTATTAAATACATTTCTTCGTGAAACGGCCATTGTTGGTGATGGTTTTGCTGGTATGGCCCGATTTGCAGCATCAGCATTTCAATTAATAATTTTCGTAATTGTGCCTTTTTATGTCTCTTGGGAAGTAATGTCTCTAAGCATATTATCTGCGATATTAATTGCTATTCCTTTATTACTTATTGGAAAAATTAGCCATTCACTCGGTGAAAAGAATACCTCAACCTCAAACGATTTAAGTCATTTTATTCAGGAATATTTTTCAGCAGCTAAATCTGTAATAGGATTTGCAAAACAAAAATCGAGTTTAAAAGGGTTAGAATCCGTTTATGATAAGCATATAGATGCAACACTCAAATCACAAACATTTACTTCTGCAATTACTATTAGCTATAGTTCTTTAGGTTTACTGGGAATAATGGTTACTTTGTTATCAGCTCAATGGTTCTCCTTACCAATCGCAGAAACTTCAATTTTGGTTGTTGCTTTAATAAAAATAGTACCAATCATAGGATTTATTACAGGTGAAAAAAATTTGATGGATAATTCGTTCCCTAGTTATGAACAAATTATGCGTCTAAGAGATGAAGCAAAAAAGGTTAGTTTTATTAATGGCGTAAAAAAATTTAGCGAGCTAAAAGATTCGATAATAATAAAGGATTTATCCTTTCATTATAATAATGATGAGAAAGTATTGAAAAATATTAATATAAAAATATCAAAAGGTGAAATGATAGCTCTAGTGGGAAAATCGGGATCAGGTAAAACAACATTGGTTGATATACTAATGGGATTTAATGAACCATATAGTGGGGAAATAGTAATAGATGGCATTTCTATGAATGAATATTCTCAAAATTCAATCCGAAGAAAGATAGGATATGTTCCTCAAGATAGTACCTTATTTAATATGTCAGTTTTTGATAATCTAACTTGGGCCAAAAATGATGCGACACTTAAAGAAATTCAAAGAGCTTGTAAGTTAGCTCACGCAGATGAGTTTATAAATAATCTCCCAGATAAATACTTTACCTTAGTAGGTGATAGAGGAGTTAGGTTGTCAGGGGGGCAGTTACAGAGACTTGCATTAGCTAAAGCAATTATAAAAAAACCAGATATATTAATATTGGATGAAGCGACAAGCTCTCTTGATAGTGAGTCAGAAAAGAAAATTCAAAATGCAATAGAAAATATTTCAAAAGAATCAACATTAATTGTCATTGCCCACAGACTATCTACAATCATTAATGCAACTAATATTTATGTATTGAAGAAGGGGATGATAGATGAATACGGTAATTATGGGCAATTAAAAAGTAATAAAAGTACTTTTTATAATATGCTGGAAGCTCAGAAGTTTAGGTAGTCGGATAAAAAAATTTCACATTATAGATTAAAAAATCAACTATTTTATAAAATGATTTCAATTTTTAAAGAGAATAGGTAAGAGATTGATTCTCAAATATATTTTTAGCATGAAAACTTATATCTTTTTCTTCAGCCTTTTTTTTATTTCATGTGATGATTTACAATATTACGAAAAAATATATGGCATTTGGCATGGAAACTTTAATGATGAATCTCTTGAATTTAGATTCAAAAAAAACAATACTTGTGTATTGAAATTTTCAGATTTAAATACTGGTAAAGTCAAGATATTTAAAGGAAACTTCGAGATTCAATCTTCTAAGAACCCTGTCCCGTTATCAATCAGGAACATTAATAACTTAGATCATCCCTTATATACTATTATTGAGTTTGAAGAAATTAATATAATTAAATTAGCAATTTTTTCACCACGATGGAGATTGCGGCCTATTTCATTTGAAAGTGATAATCTTATGAGGCTGGAACGCGCTAATCTTAATTTAAGCCATTATGAAAAAATTAGGTAATCATTTAAAGAAAAAAGGAGAAAAGGAGTGTTTCAACCATTCGATAAATTTTTAGAAATCTCATCAATAAATATACCTATATTAGAATTTGTTACTAATTTGCTAGCTTCTGCAATGCTATCGTTGATATTAAAAAATGTATATGTTCGATATGGAAAATGTTTATCAAACCGAAAGGCATTTGGTAATAATTTTATAATTATAACATTGACAACCATGTTAATTATTACTGTTGTGAAATCGTCTTTAGCATTATCATTAGGGCTTGTAGGTGCTTTATCAATAATAAGGTTTAGAGTTGCAATAAAAGAGCCAGAAGAACTTGCATATTTATTTTTAACTATTGCTATTGGTTTAGGTTTTGGTGCTGATCAAGGAGCTATTACAACCGTTGCATTTATAATTATTTGTTTGATTTTAGTTATTATTAGTAAAATGACTTATGTTGAGGATATAGAAAAAAATATTAGCTTAACAATTTCTTCGGATAATCCAAAAAATGTTAATATCAAAAAAATTAAAGAAGTCTTAAGTACCCATTGCTCAGAAATAGATCTTAGACGCATAGATGAGACAGAAGAAATTATAGAGGCATCTTTTTTAGTTGGGTTTAATGATCTCAACAGTCTAAATGAAGCCAAAATTAAATTACAAAAATTAGACAAGTCTTTAAAACTTACTTTTTTGGATACAAATGGGCTTATATAAATGATAATTAAACATTCAGATAAAAACCACCTATTTGTTGATTGGTTTAGTTTTGTTTTTTCTAAAAATAAACATAACAAAAAACGTGTAAAAGTTTATGTATTACTAATTTTTAGTGCTCTGATGTGTTTTTTTTTAGGGATAGCAATTGCCAAGGCAGGGCTTATTGGAAAGTTGATAATTCCCAAAACAAATCATTTGATGGCTTACAGCAAGAATTATGTAAGTGGGCTTTTTTCAAAATCTGAAAATATAATGATTAATATAAAATTTGAGGACCTTCAAAAACTTCGAAAAAAAAGATATACAGCGATAAATAACCAAAAGTTAGTAACTGAAGCTGATGATTATGTACCTGGAGTTATTGATTACAATAATCAAAGTGTAAATGCAAAACTTCGTTTGAAAGGAGATAATCTTGATCATCTGGAGGGAGAAAAATGGTCATTTAGAATCAAAATTCAAGGAGATCAAACAGTTTTTGGCATGAAAATTTTTTCAATTCATCATCCAAAAACTCGAAATTTTATACATGAATGGATTTTTCATCAATCACTAAAGTTAGAAGAGCTAATTGGTCTGCGATACAAATTTATTAATGTATCCTTAAATGGTAAAAACTTAGGAGTATATGCTTTAGAAGAGCATTTTGAAAAACGGTTAATTGAAAATAATAAACATAGAGAGGGGCCAATTATTCGATTTAATGAAAATTTATATTGGGATGAAAAAATTCAACAGGAAATTCCTTTTAATGATGGTCAAGGTGTAAAAACAAAAAACAGTGTAAGACGTAATGGTGTAGGTGAATATTTATCGAGTGAGATAACTACTTTTCAAGCAAAGCGTTGGCTTTCAGATTCCACGATAGTTTTACATAATAAAGCTGTTCATTTATTAGAAGATTTTAGGCAAGGAAAATTAAAAACTAGTGATGTTTTTGACACCAAAAAATTGGCAAAATTCTTGGCTCTTACGGATGTAATGGGCGCGCATCATGCTGCTTATTGGCAAGGCCAAAGGTTCTACTATAACCCAATAATTTCAAGGCTCGAACCGATAGGCTTTGATGGAGATAGTGGCACTCCTATAAACTCATTGTGTGTAAACCTTGATATGCGAGAAATACAAATAGGTTCCAATGCAAAACTTGAATCAGAGAAAGAGCTTCCATATTTTAATTTTTTTGAAATGCTATTCAGCGATATTGCTTTCTATAATGAATATGTTAAATCGTTAGAAAAGTTTTCCCAATCAAAATTTTTGAATAATCTTTTTCATCAAATTGATAAAGAATTAAAAAATAATTTGAATATTATTCATGGCGAGTTCCCAAATTTTTTGTTTTCAAGTTCAACATATTATAGGAATCAAGAATACATCAAGACAGTATTAAAGCCAGTCAAAGGTATCCATGCATATTGCAAAAATGGAAAAAACAACAATATAAAATTAGAGATAGGCAATATTCATATTTTGCCTATTCAAATTTTTAATATTTCATATAAGGATTCGCTCAATTTTTCTATAGAAGGACAGATTCTACAGGCAAAACACCCTTCAAAACCTGTAAGTTTTAGTACTATTAGCCTTGAGTTTCCTTTAGGACCTAATTTTAAAAATAATATTGCTTCTAATTTAAAAGTTCATTACAGGGTACTTGGATCAAATTATGATATGGTGGAATTTGTTTATCCATGGGAGCAATCAAATAATGGAATAGCCCAAAATGATATAATGCGACAAAAGCCTAACGTTAATGAATTTGAATTTCTAAAAATAGATAATGAGCATAAAAAAATATTTTTTAAGAGTGGCAATTGGGTTATAAAGAAAAATTTAATTGTTCCACCAAATTATGAGCTAATTGCTAACGATGGTGTTGGACTTAATTTGTTAGGTTTTACTAAAATAATTTCCTATTCGCCTCTATATTTTTCTGGTTCTGAAGATCGCCCAATCATAATTAATTCTACAGATTCAAAAGGACAGGGTATTTTTGTCCTTGAAACCGGTAAAGTATCGATGCTGGAAAATGTTGTCTTTAGCAATTTGTCTGCACCATCACACAATGGGTGGGAATTAACTGGATCTGTAACATTCTATGAATCCCCATTTCAAATGTATAATTGTAAATTTAAGGATAGTAGGTCAGAAGATGCTTTAAATGCAGTCCGCTCTGAATTTAAAATTGATGGGTGTTCATTTGAAGGTTCTTACTCTGATGCATTTGATGCTGATTTTTCTAAAGGAGAGGTGAGAAATACTATTTTTAAAAATTCAAAAAATGATGCCTTAGATGTCTCGGGTAGCGTCTTAGATATTTATGATATATTTGTATATGATTCGGGGGATAAGGGAGTGAGCATAGGAGAGAATAGCAGCGTAGAGGCTAGCTTAATATTTATCAATGGAGCTCAGATTGGTATCGCAAGCAAAGATCAATCAAGTTTAATTTGCAATAATATTGAGATTTCTAATTCAAAAGTTGGTTTAGCCTTATATCAAAAAAAGCCTGAATTTGGACCCTCTTCAATTAAAATGACACAATTATCAATGGAAAATGTTGGCATGCCATATTTTGTTGAGTCTCAATCAGAATTAATTTTGAATGGGCAGGTAATTGATTCTCATAAGCAAAATTTTAAAAAATTTATTTTATCCTTACAAAATATTTAAAATAGATATCATAAAATTTTAAATATGAGCATTAAAGATTACAGATATGAGAGGAAGTTTTTAGTTACACACTTAACAGAGAATGAAATAGAATCCATTATAAAAGGTCACATCGCACTTTTTTCAGAAATCTATAGTTCGAGGTATATCAATAATATTTATTTTGATTCTATTAATTTGCAAAATTATTTTGATTCTGTAGATGGTATAAGTGATCGTACAAAAATACGTATAAGGTGGTATGGAAAATTATTTGGTGTAATTTCCAACCCTATTCTTGAATTTAAAGTTAAAGCAGGTCAACTAAATAAAAAGAGCTCATTTATTTTAAAGTCATTTAGACTTGATTGTGATTTTAAAATCTCATCTATTTTTGAAACAATAGACTCATCTGACATGCCTAAAAATATTAAACAAAAGATAAAATTATATCAGCCAGTGCTTTTAAACCGCTATCGCCGTAAATATTTCCAATCTTTTGATAAAAATTATAGAATAACAATTGATAAAAATTTATCTTATTATAAAATAAATAAACATACAAATAATTTCTTAAACAAATCGGTAGATCATTTAAGTAAAATTGTTGAATTAAAATATCATTCAAGCAAAGATTCTTACGCGGAAGCTATAGTAAGCAGTTTACCATTTAGATTGAATAAAAATTCAAAATATGTTAATGGACTTGAATCAAAAACTTTTTTTTGAATCAGAAAAAATATTTAATAAAGTAAAAATTTTAGGAGTTATAAATGCTAGATAATAAAACTATACTTGTAACAGGTGGGACAGGCTCATTTGGGAAGAGGTTTATTAAAAACACTTTCCTAAATTATAAACCGAAAGAAGTTATTGTTTACAGTCGTGATGAGCTTAAGCAATTTGAGATGCGTGATTTATTCCCAACTGAGAACTTTCCAATCAAATATTTTATAGGTGATGTCAGGGATAAAGAGAGGATATATCGGATAGCAAATGGAGTTGATTGTATAATTCATGCAGCAGCCTTAAAGCAAGTACCAACTGCTGAATCTAATCCATTTGAAACTGTCAAAACTAATATTAATGGTGCACAAAATGTTATAGAGGCCGCCTTGGAAAATAATGTAAAACGTGTTGTTGCGCTTTCAACTGATAAGGCATGTAGTCCTATAAACTTATATGGTGCAACTAAATTGGCATCAGATAAAATGTTTGCTGCCGCAAATCATTGGCAAGGTAGCCATAAAACTATATTTTCTGTTGTGAGATATGGTAATGTGGTTGGTAGCCGAGGTAGTGTTATTCCGTTTTTTTTGAAAAAGAAAAGCGAAGGAGTTATACCTATAACTGATAAGCGTATGACTCGATTCTGGATCACACTAGATCAAGGAGTGCAGTTTGTTTTTGATTCCTTACAAAGAATGCAAGGTGGTGAACTTTTTGTCCCAAAAATCCCCAGTATGAACATAATGGACCTTGTAGAGGCTATTGCTCCAGAGGCTGAGATTGAAATTATTGGTATACGACCTGGAGAAAAACTCCATGAATTAATGATATCTTCTGATGACGCTGTCAATACAGTTGAATATGAAAATTATTTTGTTATTCAACCATCTCATCCGTGGTGGGATAATTTAGATTATATCAAGATTAGTGGTGGTAAACCAGTAAATGATGGGTATAGTTATTCAAGTGGCACTAATTCAGAATGGCTCACAATTCCTGAGATAAAACAAATGATTAAAAATGAGTTATGAAAAAAATAATTCCATATGGGTTACATAAGTTAGATAGAGATGATATTGATTCGGTGATAGAGATCTTGGCAAGTGGTGGTAGCATTACTCAAGGACAGGAGGTTGAGAAATTTGGGAGAGCTATAGCTGATTATTCTGGTGCAAAATATGGTGTAGCAGTTTCTAATGGCACCGCAGCCTTACATCTTTCAGTAGCCGCACTAGATATTGGTGAGGGTGATGAAATTTTAACAACACCAATTACATTTTGTGCAACAGCTAATGCTGCTTTATATCAGGGTGCAGATGTGAAATTTGTTGATGTAGATCAGAATACAATAAATTTGGATATTAGTTTAATTGAGGAGAAGATAACTGAAAAAACAAAAGCAATTATGCCTGTAGATTTTCGCGGACACCCGGCAAACCTGCCTGAAATTAAAAACCTTGCTGATAAATATAATATTGCAGTAATAGAAGATGGTTCACATTCTATAGGCTCAAACTATATTGACAATGGGAAAGAGCATAGTTGTGGAGATGGTGTTCATGCAGATCTTTGTACATTCAGCTTTCATCCTGTAAAACATATAACTACTGGTGAAGGTGGTGCCATTGTAACAAATAACAAAGATCTATTTAATAAAATTAATCTATTACGGAAACATGGTATAGATCGAAGAAATGAAATGTTTAACCAAGCCGATAGAGTTGGGCCTTGGATTTATGAAATGGAGTATCTGGGGTTTAATTATAGAATAACAGATTTTCAAGCTGCTTTAGGCATAAGTCAACTAAAAAAAATTGATGAAAATAAAACACGTCGTCGAAATATTGTTGAATTTTATAATGAAAAGTTGCTAAGTATTGATGAACTGATTTTGCCTTTTGAAGATGAGAATGTTGATAGTAATTTTCATTTATACGTTCTTCAAGTAAAGAATAATCCTCGGTTTGACAGGTATGACCTTTTTGAAAAACTTCAAAATCTTCACTATGCACCTATGGTTCATTATATTCCAGTCCATTTATTAAAATACTACAAAAAACGCTATGGTACGAAGAGGGGTGATTTTCCTAATGCAGAAGAATTCTATGATCGTGCGATTTCAATTCCGTTATATCCCTCCTTAACTGATTCGGAAGTTGAGCAGGTAGTATCTGATATAGTAAATATTGTTAAATCATATTAAAATAAAAGTTACTATTCCAAAAAAACTGGTTCTGGGGACAGCTCAGTTTGGGAATGATTATGGAATCACTAATATTAATGGGAAGCCCAATAAAAGTGAAGTTTTTAAAATAATTACAAGTGCATGGGAAAAAGGTGTACGGAAATTTGATACTGCGTCCTCTTATGGATCAGAATCCTTTATTGGTGAATTTATTGTTGCGAATGGTCTAGAAAATAATCAGCTAGATGTTTTAACAAAAATCCCCAGTATAAGTGATAAAAATGATTATAGGACAATAATAAAAAAAAACATAGAAGATTCCTTAAAATATCTTAAGTGCAATATAGATGTATTATTTTTTCATAGTCCTAAAGATTCAAAGTTATTGTTGCACGACCCTATATTTTTTGAAACATTATTGAATGAATATCCTATAACTAGTTTTGGTTCTTCGGTTTATGACCCAAGTCAGATACAAATGCTTTCGGATTGTAAATTTGACTTAGCATTCCAATTTCCTTTTAATGTTTTGGATAGAAGATTTGAAGATATTAACATGTTTGAAGGGAAAAGATATGCCAGGTCGATTTTTCTTCAAGGTCTTCTCTTACCATCGAATCCTTTACGTGTTAGTGCCCCAAAAGAACTAATAAAGTTAAAAAAAGATTATGATCTTTTTTTGAAGAAACACAACTTTAATGCGATGAGTATTGCAATCCATTTTGTTATGAATAATACTTGTAATGACTATTTTTTAGTTGGTGTAGAATCAGTAACCCAGCTCGAGGAAATATTTAATTGTGAAATGCAAGAAATGAATTATGATAATAAGGTAAAATCCTTTATTTCTGAGATTGATAAAATTTGGCTTGATCCAAGAAAATGGTGCTAAATAATAAAATTTCATTTGAAGTACATGATTTGGAATGTGAATTTAGAGCGTTGACTAAGGATGATATTTGCAAAGATTATATAAATGGTTTGAAGGAAGAAGAAGGAGGAGGATATATCCAGAATATTCCCTCTGGATTGAGTGTTGAGACTCAGAAAAAATATATTAAATCCATACTTTTAAGTAAGCATAATGCTATTAATGGTATTTTCGTGGATGGGAAACTAGTGGGTACAGCTGGGATCCAAACTGATA
The DNA here is from genome assembly GCA_964511215.1 of uncultured bacterium. GTDB lineage: Bacteria > Fidelibacterota > Marinisomatia > Marinisomatales > UBA1611 > CAZEER01. The sequence continues at coordinate 38,053 of CAZEER010000002.1, forward strand.
CTAATTTTAACAAAGTTATTGATAAGCCTTTAGTCTCAATTGCAACAATCGGAATCTTAATTTTCAATAGTGAATATCGTGGACTAGGATTAGGAAGTATACTTGTTTGGGCATCAATAATCTTGGCAGATAATTGTATAGGAGTTCAGTGGTTTGGAGCAGCAATGGATAAGTGCAATTTAAAATCTTTAAGATCCTTTTTATCATGTGGTTTTAGAAAAATTCATGAAAGAGGTAATCACGTAAGAGTGTTGCTAGAATTTCAGGAATTAATTAAGCCCTGTTCTATAAAAAATATAACAATCAATGGTGAAAAATTAAATGAATAGCGGAAAATATATTTGTCAAGAGTAACCAACCAGATTATCAAAAAATTAATCTTATGACTTTAGCTATTATTCAAGCCCGAGTTGGTTCCAGTCGTTTATGGGGAAAAGTATTAAAAAAAATTGATGGTATTTCATTAATTGAGTTACTATTAAAACGCTTATCACAATCAGAAAAAGTTGATAAAATTATTGTGGCTACCAGCATAAATGTTGAAAATGATTTATTATCAAAACTAGTAAAAGATCTAGGCTTTGATGTTTTTAGAGGTAGTGAGGAGGATGTCCTTGATAGATATTTTAATGCTGCAAAATTATTCAATCCTTCAGCAATCATAAGAATAACGGGAGATTGCCCATTAATCGATCATTCAATAGTTGATTCAATGATTGAATGTTATTATGAAAATAAAGTTGATTACTTAAGTAATATTGATCCTCCAACATACCCAGATGGTTTGGATATAGAAATATTTTCGTTTAAAGCTCTGAAAGTTGCATTTAATAATGCAACAAAACCATATGAAAGAGAACATGTAACCCCTTATATTCGAAAAAGTAAATCTCTAAAATTGTTGAACTTTTTTTATGAATCAGATCATTCACAAAAGAGGTGGACTGTTGATGATATGGACGACTTTGAGGTTGTGGAAAAAATTTTTAAACATTTTAATTATAATTATAATGTTTCTTGGACAGATGTATTACAACTTAGTACAACTAACCCTGAATATTTTTTTAAAAATAAATACTCACTTAGAAATCAAGGTTCAAAAATGAGTAAAGGAGAAAAGCTATATAAAAGGGCAAAAAAGATTATACCTGGAGGCACAAGTTTATTGTCTAAGCGTCCTGAAATGTTTCTTCCTGATTTTTGGCCGACTTATTTTAGTAAAGCTAAGGGTGTTAATGTGTGGGATTTAGATTCTAAGAAATATATTGATATGTCTATAATGGGTATTGGTACTAACATTCTTGGGTATGGACATCTGGGTGTGGACAATGCAGTAAGGGAAGTAATAAATAAGGGTAACATGTCAACATTAAATTGTCCAGAAGAGGTCGAATTAGCAGAACGTTTAATTGCATTACACCCCTGGGCTGATATGGTGAGGTTCGCACGTACAGGAGGAGAGGCTAATGCAATGGCTATTAGGATTGCTAGAGCAGCGTCAGGGAAAGACAAAGTTGCGGTATGTGGGTACCATGGATGGCATGACTGGTACCTAGCAGCAAACCTCAATGAAGATAATAACTTGGATGGACATTTGATTCCAGGGTTAATACCAAATGGTGTTCCTAAAGCCTTACAAGGTTCAGTAGTCCCATTTGAATATAATAACTTTAATAACTTAGAGGAAATTACGAATACAAATGATATTGGAATCATTAAAATGGAAGTGTCACGAACTATTGGTCCTGAGGCCGGCTTTTTGGAATCTGTTCGTAAACTAGCTGATGAAAAGAATATTATATTGATTTTTGACGAATGCACATCAGGTTTTAGAGAAACATTTGGTGGATTACATAAAAAATTTAATGTAAATCCAGATATCATGATGTTGGGTAAAACGCTTGGTAATGGCTATGCAATTACTACTGTTTTAGGGAGAGAGGAAATAATGAAGTACGCCCAAGATACCTTTATTAGTAGCACCTTTTGGACAGAGCGAATTGGTCCAGTAGCAGCACTACAGTCTCTTAAAGAAATGGAAAAAGAGAAATCTTGGGAAAAAATTACAAAAACTGGTGAGGTAATTGTTAAAAAATGGAAAGTACTTGCAAATAAATACCAACTCCCAATAACCATCACTGGTTTACCAGCTTTATCCTCTTTTACCTTCCCATTGAAAAATTGGCTTAAATATAAAACTTTTATAACCCAAGAAATGTTGAATAAAGGCTATTTAGCATCAAATAGTATATATACCTCAATTGAGCATAAAAATGATATTATTGTTGAATATTTTAGTAACTTGGATCCTGTTTTTGGAATGATTGCGGATTGTGAAAATGGTCGAGATATTGATGAATTATTAAAAGGGCCAATATGCCATGAGGGCTTTAAGAGGTTAAATTGAAAAAAAGAAAAAATAAAGATTTGCAATATTATCTAGATATTATTGATCAAATTGAAAAGGTGAGGACAAAAAATAATGTCAATTGGATGGATCTACTCCGACTCGCATTTATTCATGCTCCAGATGAAGCAAAATTATTAATGAAGAAAATTGATCATGACGATAATCAGATTTCGAGATTAGTAAAAAAGCTTTCAGAATAATTTTATAGAATTAATGATTAAGACTGATAATTCTTTTAAGCTCAGAAATGTATATAACTCAGATAAAAATCAATTATTTGAGTGGGCGAATGATATTGAAACAAGAAAGTGGTCTTTCCATTCTGAGGCTATTACGGTATTAGAACATAAAAAATGGTTTAATAGTAAATATATTGATAAAAATGTGATATTATGGATATTTGAATACGAAAACACTTCTTCAGGGTTAGTGAGGTTAGAAAAATACAATGGGAAAGTTATTCTTCACTATCAAATAGCTCCAGAAATGAGAGGGAAAAAATTGGCGAGTGTTATGCTAGGGGAAGCATTAAAAAAATTAAAAAAATGCTGGTTGGAAAATGAAGTGTATGCATTTACATATCCTGAGAATTTAGCATCAATTAAATCTTTGAAAAAAGCTGGCTTCAATCTCTTTAGTGATGATGGAGGCAAACATTGTTATCTTTATAGATGGAGTAACAAGATTAAAATAGAACAAAAATGATACACATTGGTAATCAAAAAATAGGTCTAGATCAGAAACCTTTTGTGATAGCGGAAATGTCAGGGAATCATAATCAATCATTGGAAAAAGCTTTGAAAATTACCGAGGCAATAGCTAGGTGTGGAGCAGATGCAATCAAACTTCAAACTTATACTGCAGATACATTGACGCTTGATATAAAAGAGAATGAATTTCTAATAAAAGATGAAAAAAGTATTTGGAAAGGAAAGGCGCTATATGATTTATATAAGGGTGCCTACACACCGTGGGATTGGCATGAGCCTATTATGCATAAAGCAAATGATCTTGGTCTAATGTGTTTTAGTACTCCATTTGATGAAACAGCAGTAGATTTTCTTGAGGATTTAAACGTTCCGGCCTACAAAATTTCATCTTTTGAAAATATACATTTACCCTTAATTAAAAAAGTTGTTTCAACAGGAAAACCTATTATTATATCAACTGGTATGGCTAGTCTTTCTGATATTGAAGAAATAACAAATATTTTAAAATATGGTTCAATTGATAACTTTGTATTATTGAAATGTTCAAGTACATATCCTGCTGCCACTAAAGACAGCAATGTAATTACTATACCCTATATGCGAAAACTATTTTCATGTGAGGTTGGTTTATCAGATCATACTTTAGGTCTTGGTGCTTCTATAGCTGCTATAGCTCATGGTGCGACTGTAATTGAAAAACACTTTACCTTATCAAGAGATGATGGAGGTGTAGATGCTGCTTTTTCAATGGAGCCTGAAGAAATGAAACAATTAATTACTGAATTAAATCGTGCTTGGGAGTCTCTTGGTGATGTTAATTTTGGTCCAACAGAAAATGAAAAAAACTCACTGCAGTTTCGACGATCCTTGTACATTTCAGAGGATATAAAAAATGGTGAACTACTAAATGAAAAAAACCTAAGAATAATTAGGCCGGGTTTAGGTCTCCATCCAAAGTTTTTTGATATTATTTTGGGTATGAAGGTAAACCGTGATGTGAAGAAAGGAACCCCAGTTAGTTGGGATTTAATCAGGTAATATAATATAAATACATTTATAACTTTATTTAATGGATTCAGATTACTATAGATATGAAACCAAAATTATCGGCTAAAGCAAACAAGTTCAAAAGATCAATTTCACCGGTAAGACAAATAATGAGCTATGCAGATCCTAACTATGTGAAAAGTATCGGAATAAATCCAGATCATTTAATTTCATTTGCTGGTGGCTGGGTAAACCATAAAGGTCCAAAAGAGTTACAAAGAGCTTATGAAGAAATTACTGTAAATAGTGAATTATTTCATCAATCTGGTGGTTATCCTCCTACACTAGGAAATCTTGAGTTCAAAAAAGCTGTTATTGATTTCGAAAAATGCATATATGGCATGGATGATCTTGATGAAAATCAAATTGCTGTTGGGTTAGGATCTACACAACTGGCTATGGATTTATTAGAAGTTATTCTTAATCCTGGTGACAAGATTCTATTACTAGATCCATCATACTGTAATTACCCCACTCAAGTCATTACCGGTATTTTAGATGCAAGCATTTTACGTTTTCCTGTGTTAGATAATAGTACTTGGGAATATTTACCAGATACCATAATAAATCAATTCCATGAATTTATACTAGAAAACAGACCAAAAATGATATTGTTAATATCGCCAGATAATCCTACTTCAAAAGTATTATCTAATAAATTTGTTACTGCTGCACTAGAAGCTGCAATTGAAATTGGTAGTTTTCTTGTTATTGATTTTGCTTATAAGGAAATTGTTTTTGATGAAGCATATCCTAAATACTACTCGTGGGGACCAAATGATAATTTTATTTCCTTAAGATCTAACTCTAAGTGGTGTCGTGGGTTAGGTCGTCGATTGGGGTGGGTGGAAGCACCTGATTATGTGGTTGAATCAATGGAATCTATTCAGAATTCTACAATATTGTGCCCAGACATGTTGCACCAGATGGCAATGACCAGCTATATCAAAACAGCTATAAACAATAATACATTGCTGACCTATATCAAGGATATTAATAAACAGTATCAAACTGCCGCTAGACAAACTGTAGCGTCTATTAACAAAAACCTTGGTTTGCCTATATTAGAACCAGAAGGTGGTTTGTATACATGTATGAAAGTTAGTTGTGATGGCGGGAAGTTTGTTGATGATATGTTGAAAAATACTGGAGTATTATTTATACCTGGCTGGGGTTTTGGTAGATCAGTTAAGAATGCAGTAAGGATTTCATATGGCCCCCTAGTTAATGACATTGAAAAAATCAGTGTTGGTTTTAAAAGAGTTGCAGACTATTTAAACAAATGAGAAAAGTGTTAATAACTCGTCGGTTACCAAATATAGCAGAAAATATTCTTTCTAATAGCTTCGAGGTTAATCAAATAAAAGAGAATAAGCCGTTGAATCGTGAAAAATTAATCAGTGCAGTGCAAAAATATGATGCAATTTTGAGTACAGTGACCGAAAAATTTGATAGAACTGTATTATCAAAGAGTAAAAGACTAAAGGTTATTTCAAATTATGCAGTTGGTCTAGATAACATTGACCGTGGCTTTGCTCAATCATTAGGTATAACAACATATAATACTCCAGATTCAGTAACGAATAGTACTGCTGATCATACTTTGGCTTTATTATTATCATTGATTAGAATGATTCCTGCTGCGATGAAGTATGTGAAAAATGATAAATGGGAAATGTGGGATCCTGAAATATTTTTAGGAGAAGAATTAACAGGTAAGACATTAGGGATAATTGGTTTTGGTAAAATTGGACAGGCTGTAGCGCGCAGGGCTATAGGGTTCGGGTTAAAAATAGTTTACAATAATCATTCAATAAAAAATGTAGATCCTGCAATTCAACCATTTGTTAAGTCTTTAAAATTTAATGAAGTACTGCAAAGTGCAGATTATCTATCCTTGCACTTGCCTTTAACACATAAGACAAAAGAAATAATAAATAAGACAACGATTATGAAAATGAAAAAAAAGCCGATACTCATTAATATGGCTAGAGGAGACATTGTTAAAACAGATGATTTAGTTGAAGCTTTGAAATCCGGAAAAATTAGAGGCGCTGGACTTGATGTAACTTCTCCGGAACCGCTTTCTGGTGATAATCCATTATGTCATCTAAACAATTGCATTGTAGTTCCCCACATAGGGACAGCTACTCAAGAATGCCGTAATAATATGGCGCGGTTAGCTGCTCAGAATATAATTAACCACTTTTATTAAGATTAGCATTATGAATGATGAACAGATTATTAAAAAATTGTCTGATATTTTTATTGATACTTTAGATGTTACAAAATTTGAATTGAGTATAACAATGGATGAAATCCCTGAATGGGACTCATTGAAACATCTTCAGTTACTTTCATCCATTGAAGAGACTTTTGGAATTGAAATACAATTTGAAGATGCATTAGAAATGATTTCAGTGAAATCAATAATGAGTAAAATAAAAAAGTATGTTGCGAAAGGTAAAAGTAATGATTTATAAAAATTTTTTGCTACCGCATCAGTTGATTAAGAATGATATTAATATACTTTACAAAAATATAGGAGAACTTTATGCTACAAAAGCAAATGAAACGCCAGATAAAATATTTCTTATATGCCCAGGAAAACAAAAGGATACATTTTCATATAATAGTTTTAAGAATAAATATCTATTAGTTGCAAAGTATTTAACTCAGTTAGGGTTAACTAAAGGAAATCGATTCAATCTTATTTTCTCCAATTCACCTGAATTTTTATTATTTTATTTTGCTGGTTTGACCCTTGGTATTACGGTAGTTCCAATTAATCCAGATATTGCCCCTGAAGAAATGAAATATGTTATTGAGAATAGTCAATCAAAAGCTGTATTCTATCAATCAGAGTTGCATTTTAAAATAGAACAAATAATGAATAGTATTTCATCTAACGTTATCGTAAAAGCCATGCAACATATACCTGATTTTGAACCTTTAAAATTAAGTGATTTAGATGTTAAGAAATTATCTATCCCAGAAATAGAATTAATAGATGAAGCTGTTATTATTTATACATCAGGCACTTCAGGTAATCCTAAAGGTGTGGTTTTATCACATTTAAACCTGTTAGCTGATGCAAAAGCGATCTCAGAGTGGTTTCAATTCTCTACGGAGACTCGCACTTTATGCATCCTACCACTTTTTCATAATAATGGGCAAATAACAACTTTTCTGGCGCCCCTTTATGCAGGTGGATCAACTGTAATTGTCAAAGGCAAAGCCAGCTTGATATCTTTCTGGGGTTTAGTTGAAAAATATAAAGCTTCTTGGACAAGTGTAATGGCATCGATCCTTTCTATTTTATTAAGCCTTCCAATAAAGAGAAAAGATAAAACACTTCAAGGTATTCTTTGTGGAGGACAAAAATTAACAAAAACAGCACAAGAAAAATTCGAAAGTAGGTTTGGAGTACCAATTTTTGAAGGTTATGGGCTTACTGAAACAACATCATTTTCATGCATAAATAACTATCCTGAAAAAAAAAGGAAAATTGGTTCGATTGGAAAACCATTGCCAATAAATGAAATGAATATATTAGATAAAAATGGGAAAGAATTAGGGCCGAATATTGAAGGAGAAATATGCATACGTGGTTACAATGTAGCTTGTGAATACCTTGGTTTAATTGAGAAGAATAAGGAATCCTTTTCTAATGGTTGGTTTCACAGTGGTGATTATGGCAGGAAAGATGAGGATGGTTATTTTTATTTTCACGGAAGGAAAGATTCTCTAATTATTAAAGGAGGTGAAAATATATATCCCGCTGAATTGGAGAATGTTATATATAAACATCCCGCTGTTGCCGAGTGTGCAGTAATAGGAGTACCGGATCAATTATTAGGTGAGGATATCTGTGCTTTTGTTAAGTTTAATGAGAATACACGCGTTTCTAAACAAGAATTAAAAGATTTTTGTAAAGATAAAATAGCTGCTTATAAGCAGGCAAAAAGTATTATTATTATTGATGAATTAACAGATTTAGATGAAATACCAAAAGGTCCAACTAAAAAAATTCTTTACAGAAAACTTCAAAAATATTATACCAATAAGACTGAAATATAATTGTCTGAACGAAAAAATATTAAACTAAAAAATAAATGCTGGATGTGAAGAAATCGATTGAAGAAGTATTAAAAAAAATAGGTATAGAAGAAGGTGATATTGTTCTTATACATTCAGATTCTACGGCAATTAAGAAAATTACTGGTTTACAGTGGGCAAGAGTATTGAATTTAATTAATGATTGTTTTATAAATATGATAGGGGAGAGTGGAACACTTATAGTACCAACATTTAATTGGGATTTCTGTAAGGGCAAGACTTATTCTCACAAAACAACTCCATCTCAAGTAGGGATGTTTTCCAATTATGTGCTTTTTAATAAAAATTCCATACGTTCTTTGCATCCAATATATTCATTTGCTGGTATTGGGCCGGCAGCAAAAGATATTTTTTCAAATATTTCAAAGTCATCTTATGGGAAAAATTCTGTTTTTCATAAACTTCATCAAAAGAATGCGAAAATCATTTCATTTTGTATTGATCCCAATATTATGGGTAGGGGTTATACAACCACCTTTATACATTATGTTGAGCAAATGAAATCGATTGATTATCGGTTCATAAAGCATTTTAGTGGCACGGTTAATCTGGGTGATATAGAATATGATGACATTTTTGATTTATATGTTCGTTTTAAAGATGATCCTGTGGAACTTGACGGGAAGAAGATTCTCCACCAATTGCTAAATACCAGAAAATTAAAAAGAGAATTTATTGATGATATATATCCCGTAAGTCAGATTAGCTGTAATGACTTATATGATGAGATAATGAAAATGCTTTATGAAGCTCCATATTCATTACTTCAAAATCCACCTAAAAAATCTCAAAGGAGTGTGAACTGATTATGAATCTAATTTTGGAAGAATGTCGGGTATGTAAAGGCCAAAAAACCTACAAGCATTCCCTGACATCCTCTCTTCCCGTTTATATATGGCCATTGCCACAAGCTAAGGAGAATCTATTTCTTGATGCTGGTCTGTTCATCTGTGATGATTGTAGCCATGTTCAGTTGCAGTCGCTAGATGATACCTTGATTAATTCCTTCTATGAAGATGAATATTTCGTTCTTGAAGATAATGTCCTAGATCTAGATAGAGTCGACTTGCTTATTTCGGTATTCGGAAAAGAAATGTTGGAAGGCGCTAAATTTCTTGATATAGGTGGGGGCAACAATCCCTTTGCCGAACCACTGAGTGTCCGAGGGGTTAGCTCTGAAAGCTGGGTTGTGGATATTAATCCCAAACCCTCTGCTGCCGAAAAAGCGACCCAAATTGTTACCGGGCGGTTCGAGGATGTGCCCTTACCAAATGGATATTTCAATTTTGTTACCTCTTTTTTATCTATGGAGCATTTCAATTATCCTCCAGCGGTGGTTGCACGGATGGCGGAGGTTTTGCAGCCCGGTGGTCTAGCGGTGATCGAAGTGCCCAATCTTACAGGATTGATAGACTTAATTCCGCATTATCTGGTCTTCCACCAGCATGTCAGCATTTTTTCTATCGGCGCACTTGACAGTCTATTCAGTCTTCACGGGTTTCGGCGTCAGACTATTCTTCGGGAAGACCATTCGATCATGGTGGCCTATGAAAATGTACACGCTCCCAGAAAACTATGTGTTCCTACCATTGACCCAAAAGCAGAACTAGACAGGTTTCGTTCTCGCATGCGACAAATTGACGAGGATCTCAAGAAATTGAACTTTACCTCAAAATTGGGTGGTCTTGGTCTTTATAGTGCCGGTGGCAGTAGCAGCTTGTTTCTCGCTAATTTTCCTTGGCTGAGGGAATATCTGTCATTGGTATTCGATAGGGATGAGCGTAAGCAGGGTCGAATAGTCCCTGGAACAGATTTGGTTATTCTACCTCCGGAAAAAATAAAATCATCTGGTATAGATAAACTCCTGTTTATTGATTCTGCCATTTACGATAATGTGGCTCCGGGCTTATCCATTGATTGCGTCAATCTTTCCCCTTATCTAGTAGCTTCCGTTGATCATAGAAAGGGAAACTCACATTAATTAGAATGATATAACATGATCAGATTTTTAAGTGAATCCATTTTAGCTATGAATAAATGTGTTATAATTAATTCAGATGAAATGTTACATGAAAGATTAATACAGGAAATAAACATAATTTTATAAAGGAGAATATCATGACAAAGGAATATTTGTATAATCGTTTTGAACTTACTGAAGAATATAAAAATGACATTATAGAAATGCTTCGTTATAATACCAATGTAGAAATTGGTGGTCATAGGATCTTTGATGGCCAGAGAACGCACCTGATGCAAAGTCCATGGGAACTTGCTGATTTTATTTTTGAATTGAAAAAGCATGAAATAAATACAGGACATAAATTAAGTTCATTCTTAGAAGTTGGATTTTCATCAGGCATAAACAATTCGGTACTAAATAAGTTTTTTAATTTTAAGCATATAGTTGGTTTAGATTATTTTGCATCATCAATTAATGCAGATTGTCTTCTCGGGAATATGATTTATAAAAACCTTACTTTAATCTGTGGTAATACTCAATCAAGTTATGTAATAGATTTAGCAAATAAGCTTGGTCCTTACGATTTAATATTTATTGATGCTGAACACACGTACGAAGGTATTAAAGCGGATTTCAACAATTATTTACCAATGCTATCGGATAATGGAGTAATAGGATTTCATGATGTAGAATGTCCTGATTGGCCAGGAATAAATAAATTTTGGAATGAGCTCGAAAGCACCAATAAATACAATATGAAAAAATTTGTAAAAAAGGGGTTTCTATTACAATACGGTATAGGAATGCTAACGGAAAAATGATTTATGCATAGCCAACTAGGTAAACATCATATTTGAATTAAAATAATTTCTAAAGAAATACTTTCTCTAGGAGAAAATATTGCAAAAAATTTCATACTGAAACCAATTACGAGGAACCAATTACTATAAAACAGTCTAATTTCAATGATATAGGAAAGACGCTTCATTCATGGGCCCAAGATTTATTCCCCATCTGCAGGAGCATCACTGGCCCCGGGGTGAGGGAGACCTTAAAATATATTCAAGATATATTACCAGAATTAAAAATATATTCTGTTTCTTCTGGAGCTCAAGCTTTTGACTGGACTGTCCCGAATGAGTGGATTATTCATGATGCTTTCATTGCAGATGAGTCCGGTAAAAGAATCGTCGATTATCAGAAACATAATCTGCACATTTTGGGTTACTCTGAACCGGTGGACAAGTGGCTAACATTGGATAAACTTGACTCACATTTGTTTTCACTTCCGGATCAGCCCAATGGGATTCCTTATGTAACATCCTATTATGAAAGACGATGGGGGTTTTGCTTGACCCACAATCAACGAAAAACTCTACAACCTGGAAACTACCATGTTGTGATAAATTCAGATTTGAAACCCGGGATAATGAATTACGGGGAGTTGATACTTCCTGGAGATTCAGTTAAGGAAGTCTTTCTTTCAACCTACATCTGCCATCCATCCATGGCCAACAATGAACTTTCCGGGCCTGTTGTAACCACAGCATTGGCGCGGTGGTTATCATCTTTAGAAAGGAGACGTTATACCTACCGAATTGTCTTCATACCTGAAACGATTGGATCTATTGTCTACCTGAGCAGAAACCTTGATCATCTGAAACAGCATGTCATTGCCGGTTTCAATATTACCTGTATTGGAGACGATCGCTGTTATTCCTACCTACCATCGCGGGATGGCAACACGTTCTCAGATAGAGCTGCTTTGCATGTACTAATGCATATTGATCCAGAATTTAATCGTTACACCTGGTTGGATCGGGGCAGTGACGAACGCCAGTACTGTGCACCGGGGATAGATCTTCCTATTGCTACAATCATGCGTAGTAAATACGGAGAGTACCCTGAATACCATACTTCTTTGGATGATTTGAGCCTGGTAACATCATCAGGACTGGAAGGAGGTTTTACAGCGCTGAAGAAAACACTCGAGATCATAGAGAAAAATGTCTGTCCAAAAACTACAGTATTGGGAGAACCACAGTTGGGTAAACGAGGACTTTACCCAAAGCTTAGCACCAAAACCTCTGGAGAACAAGTTCGCGCCATGATGAATCTGATTTCTTATTGTGATGGTCAGAATAGCCTTTTGGAAATTGCTGAATTGATCGAAGAACCTTTTTGGGAACTAGCCCCGATAGTGGAAAAACTGGTTGATAATGGCCTTTTATCGGTTAATACAACCAAAGGAGAAAGTTGATACACAGATCCACTGTTACAAAAAAAGAGTCTCTGGTGTTCTACCGTTTGCATTACGAGAAGATGAAAAAGGGTGATATGTTGATTGCAAAGAACTTGTGCATTGTTCGTCAGGAGCCGCTATTATCACTCATAATTTTAGGATTACTACAGTTTTGAAAATCCTAATTACTGGTTCCAATGGAATGCTCGGAAGTACGCTATGCTATTATTATCATAATAAATATGATATTTTTGCATTTCATAGGGATAATGTTTTTTATTCATTAGGAAAAGATTACAGTATTGATTTGACTAATTTTTCTAAAGTAGATCAATACCTTGATCAAATAGAACCGGATGTAATTATTCACTGTGCAGGTCTAACAAACGTTGATAAATGTGAAATTAGTCCTAAAGTTTCTTTTGATGTTAATGTCAGAATTACTGAAAACATTGCAAGAAAATGTTCAAATAAGACACAATTTATTTACATATCAAGTGACCAAGTTTACGGAAACTGTAAAGATAATAAAGAGAAGAATACTAAAATCCAGCCAATTAATCAGTATGGGAGATCGAAATTAGCTGGCGAAAAAATTGTTTCAGAGTTATGTGAAAAACATATAATAATTAGAACAAATATCTTTGGTTGGAACTTTAACCCCAATAAAACTAGCTCGGCAGAATGGATTTATAATTCTCTAAATAACAAGCAAGAGATTACTCTTTACTGTGATTATACTTTTTCTCCAATATACACTTTTAATCTAGCAGCAATAATAATAAAGCTCATAAAAATTAGATTCTATGGTATAATTAATATCGGTTCCCCAAAACCATGTTCAAAATATGAATTTGGTATTGTTCTTGCTAGGGAATTTGGATTAGATCAATCTTTAATAAAAAAAGGTTTTGTTTCTGAAAATTCTTTTGTTGCACAAAGACCCAAAAACCTTGAGCTTAACACTGAAAAGCTTTCAGCTTTAAAAATTAGATCTCCTAACTATAATCTTTCAATAAAACATTTTTCCGCAAATAGAAGCGACGGTAAAATTTTAAAACATGTTAAATAAGATTTATAAAAGAGAAAATTTTAAAAATAGGCTTGCTGTACTTCGTGGAGCTAAAATTTTAAAAAATGAGAACAATCCTTTTTATGTTGTAGATAGCGTAAGTGCCCTTACTGATATTAATTTGAATATTGATGATAAAATTTTTTCTTCAAACCTAGTTGGATCACATCAATCAATAATTGAAGTACTACTTAGGCAAATTTTATTAAAAAATTATTCATTATACTGTAATAGAATTATGAGATCCATCGGGAATGGAAAGCCAGTAGTTATTCCAATACCTAAAGTTTGGCAAAATCATTTTTCTAGAAATGGTTTAGTTTTTAATAAAAATCTTTGTTTGGCATTTCTTTTTTTTATTTCGGTAAAAGATTTATTTAAAGGATTGATTCAATCTATACTTTATATAACACCTTTTAATGATTTTGTGAGTATTAAATGCCCTTATGTGATGTTTTTTGATCAAGAAGAAAAAAATTTGCCAATTGCAGGAATCAAGAGTAAAAATAATTTAGTTTCCTGGTATAGAAAATCAAAAATTAACAAACCTCATATTAAAAAGTTTTTAATACATGGAAAGTTTAATAAAAATTATGTTCCTCCAAATGAATTAATCGTAACTCAGTTTATTTTTCCCAGATTAAGTAGTTTCTACAAATGTTTAGTGTTTTCCTACAAAAATATTATTGCTTTTTTAACAGCGATTTTAGGGTTAATAAATGGTAATTGGTGGGCCGGGTTTCTTTATAAAGAGAGTATATTATTGAACTATCTGAGTACTGTAGAAAAAGATGAATTAGCTGAGGATTATTATTTTTCTAATTCTACGTGGTATTATAAACCTTTATGGACAAATGAGATTGAGAATAAAGGTATCTCAATCATTATGTATAATTATTCAATAAATATGGCAAAATTTTGGAGATGGGATAAAGTAGAGCCAGATACATATGGATGTAATACAATGACTTGGAAAAACATAGTAACCTGGGATGCCAAACAGAATGAATTCTTTAAAAAATATTGTCCCGAAGCTAAATATTATGTATTGGGTTCAATAGATTTTAAGAATTATGATGTTATTAAAATTGAAGAAAAAACAAAAAAACGCCTTGTGATTTTTGATGTAACACCATTTAGACCATTATTTTATACTTCTTTGGGGTATGCTATTCCACCATATTATAGTGAAAAAATTAATTTAGACTTTTTATCAACATTATTATATGTTTTTGATGATAGTAAATGGGAGATTATTTTTAAGCAAAAGAAAAAATTAATTAGTCAATGGGTTTCCCCGGGTTTTATTATAAGACAAAAAAAATTAATATCTTCATCTGTTACTGAAGTTGATCAGAATATTTCTGCCAAAGCAATAATTGAAAATGCTAATGCTGTAATTAGTATGCCTTTTACATCAACATCATATCAGGCGGCAGAGCTTAATATACCATCTGCTTACTTTGATGTGTCAGGAATGATTCAGATAAATAATTTTTATGGAATAACTACAATAAAAAATCAAAATGAATTGGTACAATGGAAAGATTGGTTAGATCTAAAGAATAATATTTGAAATAAATATTAATTGAATATTAACAAGACATTAATTAATAAATAAAAAATAACAGATTCATACTTAATTTTACAAAACAAACAATATAAATTATAACACCTAACTGTTGATTAATGTTGAAAACATATGATTTATTCATTGAAAAAAATGAGAACTATCTAAACCAATAATTTCCATAATTTTTTAACTTTTTCTGAAATCGTAATTAATAAATGAAAGTAACTCTATTGGATTGTACACTACGTGATGGTGGCTATTATAATAAATGGGATTTTGATGAAAAGATAGTTAAACATTACCTGAAAGCTATGAGTGCATCTTGTGTCGATTTTGTAGAATTAGGGTTTCGTTTCCAATCTAAGAATACCTTTTTCGGGCCCTATGCATACACTACTGATAATTTTATTAATA
Organism: uncultured bacterium; assembly: GCA_964511215.1. Lineage (GTDB taxonomy): Bacteria > Fidelibacterota > Marinisomatia > Marinisomatales > UBA1611 > CAZEER01. The sequence continues at coordinate 53,603 of CAZEER010000002.1, forward strand.
GTTTAGAACTACCACCTGGGCCAAAATATGGTGTTATGATTAATGGTAAAGATTTTATTACCTCGGAGGATAAAAAAAACTCGTTAATCAATAGTAGTTTTCAAAAAAAGGAAAAATCGCCCATTTCCTTAATTAGAATAGCAATGAATTTTGATTCTGTTCTTACTTCAAGATCCATTGTAGAATGTCTCAAGGATAAGGGGTATTTAATTGGCTTAAATATGATGCAATCCCATGGTAAGATTCACGAAGAATATGTAAATGTAGCAAAGGCTCTATCATCATGGGATTCTATTGATGTTTTATTTTTTGCCGATTCATTGGGTAATATGACCCCTAAGGATATCAAAAATATATGTTTATCAATCAGAGACGGTTGGGATGGTGAATTAGGTATTCACACTCATAATAATAAAACTTATGCTTTAATTAATTCAATCACTGCAATCGAAAATGGAGTAAGTTGGGTTGATGGGACTATAACAGGGATGGGTCGTGGTGCAGGTAATGCACCAACAGAGAGTTTGATTTTAGAAATGTCTAATTCAGGCTACCATAATGGTAATGTGAAAAAGATTCAATCAACTATAGAAGATTTCACAATATTGAAAAATAAATATAAGTGGGGTCCAAATCTCTATTATCATTATTCTGCTAATCATGAAATACATCCTTCATTTGTTCAAACTCTTCTTGAGGGTAGAAGATATGGTGCAAATCAGATTATGGGTGCACTAGCTTTCCTTGCAGATAAAGATTCATCTTCATTTAGTGCAAATGCATTGCGCAAAGCTATTTATGGAAATCACTCACATTATAATGGTGATTGGGATGCAAGTGGATGGTTAAGTGGAGAAACTGTTCTTATAGTAGGGGCGGGTCCCTCAGTGAAAAAATACAAAGATTACATTCTGCAATACATTGAAAAACAATCTCCGACTGTTTTTCATCTTAATATAAATCCTCATTTGCCAAGTACAAATGTAAAAGCATCAATTGTATGTAATGAAACTCGAATTTTGCTTGATGCATCGCGATACAAATATTTAAATCATCCAATCATTATGCCCAAAAAGAGAATAGGCATGTTAATACAAGATGAGTTAAAAGAATTAGATATTCTCGATTATGGACTTATTCTAGAATCAGAAGCTTTCAAAATTAAATCAAATTTTTGTATACTGGGTTGGCCATTAGCTATAGCGTATGCATTATCAATTATCACTATTGGTGAGCCAAAAGCTATCCATCTAGTTGGTTTTGATGGTTATGATGCTGATGATCCTAGACAAAAACAAATGAATGATATATTAAAAAAATATAAGAATACAAAAGAGAGTGTTCCGTTATTATCTTTAACACCCACAAATTATAGAATAAAACAAGGCTCTATATTTTCAGTAATATAATTCTATGGATAAATATAAGGATCTAAAACATCTTTGTTTTGATAAAGATGGAGTTTTAATTGATGTCCATGCGTATTGGTCTCATACAACTAAAATTAGAGCAGACTTTTTTAAAAATAAATTTCATTTAACAGATCTTCAAACTTCTAAATTGATTGAAGCCATGGGCATTAATACAACAACAGAAAAGATAAAAAGATCTGGACCGATAGGCTATAAGCCAAGAGAAAAAGTTATAGATTCTCTTAGAAAAAAATTAGAAGAATTTTTGATCAAAACAGATTATCCAGACATTGTAGAAGATTTTAAAAATATAGATGAATATCAGCAAAGAAAGGGCGATTTTAAGATATTACTTATAGAAGGAGTTAGAGAATTTCTAGAAAAAAATAAAAACAAGTTTTCAATGAGTGTTTTTACATCAGATAGGAAAAAGAATGCTGAATTATCTCTAAAAAATTGTGATATCCTTAATTATTTTGATATTGTTTTAGGTGGAGATGATGTTCAATCATCTAAACCGAACCCCGAGGGTATTTTAATCGCATGCGATAAATTAGATTGTGATACTAGCCATACTGCATATTTATCTGATACTTCGAGTGATTTACTTATGGCAAAGCAGGCTAATTTACCTGTCAAAATTGGTCTGCTTACTGGACTTGGTAATAAAAAACAGCTAAAGATGTATGGGGATTTAATTTGTGATAATTTAACGGAGCTTAATAATTATTTTTTGTGATGGATTTATACAATGCAACAGTAGAAATACATAGAAATAACAAAATATCAACTATCTTTAGAGTTTATCCAGATTTTCCGATTAGAAAGTTTATACCAGGTCAATATGGAAGCCTTGGATTAATAAATGATAAAGGAGATAGGTTAATTAAAAGAGCGTATTCAATTTCTTCATCCATCATTGATTTATCTACTAATAAACTACAGGATCAGAGGAGAATAAAATATTTAGAGTTTTATATTAATCGTGTAAAAGAGCACAATAAAAGAGAACAGATTACACCTAAATTATTTAAATTGAAAACTGGAGATAGATTATTTTGTGGGGAAAAAATTATTGGCAATTATATTTACCAGGATCATAAAGAATGGAAAAATATTTTCTTGATTAGCACTCATACAGGCGAGTCTCCAAATAACTCAATTATAAACAAATTATTATTAGATGGTAAAGATATTAATATCTGTAATTTAAATGTTGGTAAAATTTTTTCATCTATTTATAGTGAGGAGCATAAATTTTTAGAAAAAAAAATAAATAATTATAAATTCATACAATACGAGGATAATACTGAAAACTATTTAGAGTTAACTTGCTATATTGAAGGGTTTTTAAATAATGATACTTCGATAACTAAAGCAATTGGTTTTGAATTTAATAAAGAAAATACTTTGATTATGTTATGTGGGGATCCAAAAATGATTGGTGCCCCAATTAAGAAAGGGAATTGGGAATATGTATATCCGAGAAATGGCTTAATAAAACTATTGCAGAAGAGCTCTTTAGAATTAACAACAAGATTTAAATTAGGAAGTATAGTGTATGAATCATACTGGTAGTAATATGCAAGATAGGTTTGAACTACAAAAATCAATTATGGAGGATGGTAAGCTTTTTAAATTAATTTGTGGCGCTGGGAATGAGGATGCTGAAGAAGTTTATAAACTTTGTTTAGTCTATACATTGGCAGGGACTAATGCGATTGACATGTCTGCTAATGTTGAAGTAGTAAGATCTGCAGTGGAGGGGGTAAATGCTGCAGAAGAGCTTTTAGAAAAATATAATTTAAAAAACTACGTTCGTCCATATTTGACGGTTTCAATTGGGATGCCTGGAGATCACCATGTTAGAAAAGCTAAGATACTAAATGATAAATGTACAGAGTGTGACGCGTGTATTCCTGTATGTCCAACGGATGCTATTCCAGATATTTTAAATATAATTGAAAGTAGGTGTATTGGTTGTGGTGCATGTGGAGTTGCATGTCAAGATGATGCAATTGGCTATAGTCATAAAGAAATAGAAATTGAATCTGTGCTTGAAGACTGTGTTAACTTAGGCGTAGAAAACATTGAATTGCATGCTTCTGTTATTGATGATAAACCAGTGTTAAATGAATGGAATATTGTAAATAAAATAAATCCTAATGGCTTTAATAGTGTTTGCATTGATAGAGGTTATCTCTCTAATCATGCTCTCCAAGTTAGAATAAAGAATATGTTGGAAATCTGCGAAGATCGGATGATCGTTCAAGCAGATGGAATTCCTATGTCGGGTGGTTCAGATGATTTTAGAACTACACTTCAAGCCGTAGCATGTGCTGATATTGTTGATAAATTTTCCTTACCTGTGCATATACTTTTATCTGGAGGGACGAACAGTCAGAGTATCAAACTTTCACAAGCATGCAGTGTACCATTTGCAGGTGTCTCAATTGGAACATATGCTAGGCATTTAGTTTATCCATTTATTAATAATGCTAATTTTCCTAATCAAGAAATTTTAGATAATGCTGTTGGTGCAGCAAAACAACTAGTTGATACTTGTCTAAATCCGTCATGAATAAGGGTTTAAGGCAGAAAATAAAAATGAATCAGCCTGTTATTGGGACATGGAATACTATGGACTCGGTACTGTCAACTGAAGTTTTAGCAAGTAGTGGAATTGATTTTTTGATTATTGATTTTGAACATGGGCCATTTCAAATTGCCAATGTACACAATTTTATTAATGCATCCTTGCTATATAATTGCTCTCCTATTGTAAGAGTACCAAAAAACACTCAATGGATGTCGCTTCAAGCGCTTGATCAAGGAGCAAATGGAATCATGATGCCTGGAATAAAAAATAAGCGTAGTGCTAAAAAATTTATTGATCAAATAAAATATGCACCCGTTGGAAAAAGAGGATATTCACCTTTCACAAAGTCTGGAGGATTCTCAAACGAAAATTTAAATTATAAAAATGAAGCAAATGAATTAACCACATCAATTATTATTATAGAAGATATGGATGGGTTAAATAATATTGATGAAATATTAGAAGTTGATGCCCTAGATGTAATTTACTTTGGTGCTTATGATTTATCACAAGTTTTAGGCTTTCCTGGTGACGTTTACAATAACAGGTTGCTCGACTTACTTAAGCCTGCTATTGAAAAAGTAACAAAAATAGGGAAATTTGCTGGAGGTTTTGTACCTCAAAATAAAGATGAATTAATATTTGTAAAAGAGCTAGGTATCAATTTTATTACATATGGAGTAGATACTAATATTTTACATAAATCATTAAAAGCAATTAATGATTGGTTTAAATTTAATTAATTTGAATAATTATTATTGAAAGTAGTAGGTCTAATTCCTTCTAGGTTAAAATCATCGCGATTGCCAGGAAAACCACTTAAAAATATTTGTGGTCTACCAATGATTGTACATGTATATAAAAGATGTCTTTTATCAGAGCTATTAGATGACGTGTTTGTTGTAACTGATAGTAACCAAATTAAATCTGCTGTTGAGAGTTTTGATGGTGAAGTTATTATGTCATCAAAAGAGCATCAAACAGGGACAGATAGGATTGCTGAGGCAGCAAAAAACATTTCAGCCGATATTATTGTTAATATACAAGGGGATGAAGCTTTAGTTGTCCCGAGTCATATTGATAAGGTAACAAAAGCATTAATTAACGATCCAAAGTTGAATATTGCGATACTTGTTAATACTTTTTATAAGAAAGATTCTCTTTCTGATATAAAAGTAGTATTAAATAATAGATCAGAGGTTTTGTATCTATCACGTAGTGATATCCCAAATGATTATCATAATAAAAACCAAGAAATGTTAAAAGCATATCACATTGTTCCTTTCAGAAAAAAATTCCTCTTAGAGTATACTAAAATGCCAAAAAGTTTTTTAGAATTAATAGAAAATAATGAATATTTGAGAATACTTGAAAATGGATATAACATTAAAGCAGTAAAAGTCAATAGTTCTGCCATTAGCGTAGATACGTATGATGATTTGGAAATTGTAAGAAAATTAATGATAGCAGATAAGTATTTCAATTTATACTCATAAAAAAATTAGTTATAGATTCGTTAAATGAAACCAATTGGAATGAAACAAATATATGTTCATTAGTAATTGAACTTGATACTAAAAAATATATTGATACTATAAAATAGATAAGATAATTGATCATAATTATTGATATTATTCTGGTTTTAATGATGTTGAAATTGATCGTAATACATTCGAGAAATTTAATTAAAAGCTAACAGTCATACTTAATATGAAGGTATGAATAAGGATATCAGCTTATTCGCGTTATAATTCTATAATTTTACATATTCTAATTGTAAAAGGAATTCAATCTCATGGCAGAAAGTAAATAAGATTATAGAATAACAATCTTTATTTGATATGGTTTTTTTCACATCGTTGACTAATAGAAAGAATTTTT
>CAZEER010000002.1:59594-75939 GCA_964511215.1 uncultured bacterium
AAATGAATTCTGGTCCCTTAGTGATAGAGCTTGATCCCACTGCAGTTTGTGACTTAGCATGCCCAGGATGTATAAGTGAAGATTTAGTCTCTATTGGTAACAGTTTTTCACGCGAAAAATTAATGGAGATGGGGCAAGACTTTATTGATTGCGGTGTAAAAGCTGTTATTTTAATTGGTGGTGGTGAACCATTAGCTCACCCCCAAACAGGAGCTTTAATTAATCTATTGGGTAAAAATGATATCCACATTGGTATAACAACTAATGGATCTTTTATACATCGGTTTCTAGAGCCAATTGCTCAATACTCCAAATGGACTAGAGTTTCGATGGATGCTGGAAGTGATGGGATCTTTAAAATTTTGAGACCAACAAAAGGTGGAAAATCGAAGTTTGGAAAAATTGTGAATAATATGAGAGATTTAGCAAAAATAAAAAAAGGAAAGTTAGGGTTTTCTTATTTAATTCAAACTGAAGCAGATGGACCAGGGATTGAAAGTAATTGTCATGAGATATATGATGCTGCAGTGCTTGCTAAGGATATAGGTTGTGATTATTTCGAGGTTAAGCCAACTTATCAATTCCGAGATGATGCAGTTCACAAACTAATGAAACATGATCCCAGTTTAATGGAAAAAGCAAAGAATGAGATCGCTCGCCTGGATGACTTAGAAACAAATGACTTCAAGATCTTAACAGCTATTAATCTTAAATATTCTCTTGATGGAATTAATGTTAAGCAGCCTAAATCTTACAATATTTGTCCTTCAACGCATTTGAGGACTACGATAGCTCCTTCGGGTGCATTTATATGCCCATATTGGAGAGGAAAAGACGCATACAATATTGGAGATTTAAATAAAATGACGTTTAAAGAAATGTGGCATGGATCAAGGAGGAAAGAGGTTATGGATAGAACCAATATTGCTGTTGATTGTAAAGAAATACATTGTCTCAGGCATCCTACAAATAACACTTGTATAGATTTTAAGAAAAAACTAAATGATGGTATTGAAATTTCGACTATTGATGAATTTGATAGATTCATCTAATCCCCCATCCACAATTATAATAGCTCATATCTGATACCAAAACTTTTCCAATCTTTGTAAATAAAAATGATTAAAGATATTTTTACGAAATATAGCAAAAATGATTTTATCATAGGTCATAAAGGTTTAAAGCTTAGTTATGGACAATTTTGGGAATCATCTTTATCATATGCAAAGAAATTAGAATTAAGTGGGTGCAGAGAGGGTGATTTCGTAATTATCAAATTAGAAAATTGCGTTGAATATTTGAAGTTATATATTGCATGCATATTAAAGGGTCTTGTTGCTTGTCCTTTAGATCCAAAAATACTCGATCATAGATATAAAAAATTACTAGCCGATATTAATCCGAAGCTTGTAATTGATAATATTGAAACATTAAATAATGTGAATGATGATAAAAAAATAAATGAGTTTTCTATAAAAAATTCTGATTTTGATTGTATAATGCTACAATCATCAGGTACAACAAGTTCGGTGAAAGGTATCTTACACACATCCAAATCTTTAATTAATAGCGCAATCTCTTTTTCAAGAATATCGGGTATTACTCAAAAAACGGTTGTTTATCATCATTTTCCAATGTTCTATATGGCTGGAGTATTTAATATGTTTTTATGTCCTTTAGTATCGGGGAGTAAAATAGTCTTGGGCCAGAGATTTTCAAAAAACCAGATGTTTTCATTTTGGGAAACTCCTGTGAAATTTGGTGTTAATAATCTCACACTCACACCTACAATGGCTATGGCTTTAGCAAAATTACACAAAAATCATAAATCGAAAAATTACATCTCCAATATTGAACAAATAGTAAGCACAAGCAGCTATCTACATAAATCGGTGTATGATGAGTTTGAAAAAATTTTTTCAAATGTTTTACAAACATGTTATGGCGTAACTGAGGTTGGAGGTTCAATAACTTATACAAGTAAGAATGATGCAGTGCGATTTAATTATGATACTGGATCATGTGGTAAAGAAATAAAATTCAAATATAAAGGAAGTAAAAAAGATCCTGTAGAAATAATAATAAAAACGCCTTTCATGATGAGTGGATATTTTAGGAATGGGAAAAAGGTTAGTGGATTGAGAAATGGATATTTTAATACTGGCGATATTGGGTATGTCAAAAACGGGAAATTATTCTTAACCGGTAGAAAGTCGGATATGATTAAAAAAGGTGGTGAGTTCATATCATTAAATGAAATAGAGGACACTCTATTGAAATCAAATATTGTGGAGGAAATGTGTGTATTAGGTATTGATGATAATTTCTGGAGTAATAAAATCTTAGTATTTTTTACACATAGGGATGGAAAAAATTTTGAAGAAATAAAAGAAAATCTTATAAATTTCGGTTTGAAATACCTTAGTGAGATTGAAATGCCGGATGAATTTATACACGTTAATAGTTTTCCCAAAACCAGCATTGGAAAAATAAAAAAGAATGAACTAATTAAATTTTATGATGATAGAAAATCTAAATGAACTCTATTAATTATAAAATGTTTATAAATGGACGCTGGGTTAGTGGTGAGAATGATGGAGAAAAAATAATTAGGGAAAATCCATCAACGGGAAAAGTTGTTTCGACTTATATTAATGGATCAAGAAAAGATGTTGATAATGCATCCTCTATTGCTAAAGAAACCTTAGAATTAGGAATTTGGTCTGATTTACCAAGACCTCAAAAAGCCTCATATTTATTAAAAATTGCACATAATACCAGATTGAGATTAGAAGAATTGGCAAAGATTGAGTCCTCTGAGACTGGGAAATCTTTTGATGATGCATGCATGGATATAACTAATGGTATTAAATATTGGGAATTTGCTGCCGCAGCTGTGAGGTTGCACTTTGGAGAATATATAGACAATATTCAACATCAAACAGGAGCTTTTACATCTTACTCACCTGTGGGAGTTGTCGCTGTAATTTTGCCTTGGAATTTTCCATTTATTGTGCTTAGTGAACGATTGCCCTTTATGCTCGGAGCTGGGTGTGCAGTGGTTGCAAAACCTAGTGAGTATGCTTCAGGAACTTGTCTTATGATGGGAGAGATCCTTAAAGATTCTGGAATACCAGATGGTGTATATAATATTTTGACCGGCACAAGTGATGCGGTTGGACAGCCATTAGTGGAGCATAAGGATATTGCAATGGTCTCTTTTACAGGATCTACTGAAAACGGACGAAAAGTAATGGAGTCTGCTAGCAAAACTTTAAAAAAGGTTAGTTTGGAGCTTGGGGGTAAAAGTCCCGTAATTTTATTCGCCGATTGTGATATAGATAAAGCTGTCAGCGCAATTATTGCAGGGTTTACGGAAAATGCAGGTCAATGTTGTATTGCAACTTCGAGATTATTAATTGAAGAATCTATTTATAAAATCGTGATGAGAAAACTCACAAACAAAATAGAAGATCTTGATTTTGAACAATCTTTAGCAAATAAAAATCAATTTGAAAAAGTAAAATCATTCATCAAAATTGCTAGAAATTCAGATAAAATTGAAATTTTTGGCGGTGATATTGATGAAGAGAGATTTTTTATTTCACCAGCAATCGTTGAAAGTAAAGATTATAAAAATTCATTATATAGTAAGGAAATCTTTGGACCAATTTTATCTGTTTTGCAGTTCAATAATGAGAAAAATGCCATTGACCTTGCAAACGATACAAATTTTGGTCTTGCTGCATGTATCTGGACATCAAATATGAATAAAGCCAAGAGAATTATAAACAAGATAAATGCTGGAAGGTTTTGGGTCAACTCAAAACAAGTTAATTTTCCTGAGTTACCTGTAGGTGGTGTTGGACAATCTGGTGTGGGCAGAGAAGCTGGAATGCAAGGTATAATAGCTTATTCAGAGGTTAAATCTATAATATACAATGAAAAGTAAATCTAAAGCTTTTGATGAAAATACAATTTGTGCTGAAATACATACTTGGTTTGTCAAAAATCACAATTTAAACCTTAATTATGAGGAAAAATTTATAGAGCAAGGCATACTGGACTCTTTCGAAATAATTAATTTTGTTTTATTTATTGAAGAAACATTTCGTATAAAATTTTCAACAGACAACTTTAACAACTCTGAGTTCTTCACAATAAAAGGTTTAGCATCCTTGATTTTAGAAAATCAATAATTTCACCTTTAGTAATTAACTTTATTTGCAGAAATAAATTTTTTGTCTTTCATTTATAGCTAAATAAATTATATGAAAACAAAGATAATACCTGTTCAGATAAACCATTACAAAAAGCTAGCAGCTTTCCTTTCGAGTTTTAATTTTAGTGAGACAACTAAATTTAAAGAAGAAAGAAGCGAAGCTTTTTGGCTCTCACGTTTTGATTTATGGTGGGATAAAAACCCAGCATTTGAAAAACAACATTTGAGAGGCTTAGTTTTAATTAATAAAAATAAAATTGTTGGATTTCTTGGTTGTATTCCAACCTTCTTTCAGCTAGGTCAAGATACTATAATAGTATTTAATGAAACGACATGGAGAGTAGATAAGGAGTTTCGAGGTCTTGCTAGTGTGGAAATGGTCACAAGACTCTTAGATTATTCAAAAAACAGTATTCATTTTAGATCAGGTGGAAGGCAGGACGCTAAAAAGATGCAAGACTGGTTGGGTTTCAGAAACATATATGATCAGGAAACTATTAAAACCTATTATATTATTTCTAATTTACGTAATGTACTTTCAAAAAGAATTCCATTTATTAAACGCATAAAAGTTTTACATAGTATGGTATATCCTTTGAGTTTATCATACAAGTTTTTAATGAATCTATTAACCAATACTATAAAGGGGACTTTTTATGTTAGAAGGATTGATAATCCTGATGCTAATTTTGATGAACTTTGGCATAAAACAAAATCAATAATTAATACAAATGTAAGGACAAGTGAAGTGTTAAACTGGTTTTGTTCAAATAATGATGGAGTATCAAAAAATACCTTGTTTGGTTGTTATAAAAATAAAGAACTCATGGGATATTTAATGTGCTCATCAGAATCGGGTCCAGATGTACTATCACGAACTACATTAGTTGATTTATGGGGAAACCTTGAGAATCGTCATGTTACTAATGCTTTAATTAAAGCTTTTATTAATTATGGGTTAGCAAACAACTATGATTTGATTTTACTACCTATATTACATAAAGCTATACATAGATGCGGTAAAAAATTCTTGATTAATAAAAAAAGCATGGTCATGCAGTGTAAAGTAGCTGATCAGAAATGGGATCAAATCAAAAATGGGACATCCTATTTTTCTTATTTACATGGCGACAATGGATTATTTTAAAAATGAGTGATTTTATCAATCTATTTTATTCAATGTTAAGCGTACCTAAAAATTAAAATTTTATTAAATGCAAAAAAGTAACCTTATCTTGTTGAATATTAAAAGTGCGTCCAAAGTACTCAAAAACATGGATGAATTAGATAGTGACTTTTATTTTTTATCAGAGGACTATTTTACTTACATCAAATTGAAAAATTTTTTTAAAAATAAGTTTTATTTAAACACTTTATCTGGGGAATTTGATAAGGCATTGCAAGAAATTAAGAGCCAATTCCTGCAACTGATGGAAAAAATAAACTTGGATCGTAGTTCCTACCATTGGTGGAGCGGTCCTGTAGCCTCTAGAAGCGGTCATGCAACCTTTTTAATAAGAGATATAACTTATGCGTTTATTATCAATAAGATTTTACAAAATAACTGTAAAAAAAATGTAGTTGTGATTTTAGATGATAATCCTCTCCACCTATGTTTGGAAAAAATTGGTAAAAATGCTAACTATAATGTTATTACCAAAGTAAAATTTTTTTATGATATTTTTGGAAACTTGAAAAATATTTTTTTTAAAGTATTAAAGTGCCTCAAATTTTTATCAAGGTCATTATATGAAAGGTTTTTAGCTTTTAAATACTTAAATCCGTTAGTCGTTCAAGAGCATGGGAAAAGTAAGACTATAGTGATAAGAAGTTGGTTCGGTGATAGAGTATCAATTAATAATGCCGTATATAATGATAGAAATTTTGGAAAACTCTCTTCATGGTTAAAAGAAAAGGGATATAACGTATGGATAATGCCTACTCAATTAAAATTAAATAAATCAATTAAAAATTATTACCTTGGATTACAAAAAGTTCCACTGCCAATATTAATCCCACATCATTTTTTAAAGATAAGAGACTATTTCATAATATTGATTGAAGCATATAAGTATTCAATGATAAAACTCGATAACGTAAAATTGAATGATATAAATATAGAAATGCTATTTAATGGTTTATTCAAAAAATTTATATTTTTCCCAGATACCAGTTATCAGATGTTAAATCGATTAAAAGAAAAAGATATTCACATTGATAATTTTTGTTATGCTTTTGAGTCAAATACTCCCGAGAAACAATTTCTTTATGGTTGTAGACAATATTTTCCAAATGCTAAAATCTATGGATATCAACATACACCACTATTTCAAAATAATTTAACGTATCAATTAACTCAGCATGAGCATAATTATCATCCATTGCCTGATAAGATAATTTGTAGTGGGAGTAAGTATTATTCGCAATTAGTTAAATTTAACTATCCAAAAAAGTTATTGACTAAAGGGCCGAATCTTAGATTTGAAGCTGTTAAAGAAAAAACAGAAAAGTATAGATCGCAAATTAATTATGGAGAAAATGCAATTCTTGTGCCATTGACATTTAGTCACTCTCTTGCATTCGATTTATTACAAAAAATTCAACAGGCATTTGAAGATGTTAAGGGAATAAAAATTTTTATCAGAACTCATCCTGATCTAAATGTGAAAAGAATTCATAAATTTATCAAAGAAATAAATTTGTCCAAATTTGAATTTGCAAATGAAGGCTCTATCCAAGAACGCTTCCCATCAGTTAAGGCTATGATTTCAAATGGTGGATCAGTCACTATATTGGAGGCTATAGTTTGTGGTCTTCCAGTAATAAGAATAGTCCCAGATAATTCAATTTTTTTAGACCCTTTTTCATGGTCTAGTTATCCATTAAAACCGATAAATAAAGCATTTGAAATAGTGACTAAAATGCAACAAATTGAAAAGCTTTTATTAGAAGATCCTAATGTATTCAAGAATATAGGAAAAAATGTTTGCAATTCTTTTTTTAAAGAAACTCATGAAAAGGAGATGAGAGTTTTTTTGTAATCTATTAATAATAAAATTAAATGAAGATAATAAATGGAAAACACCATCAACTCAAGAATCTTTTTAATAATTTTAGAATGGCAAAACCGTTCCCTCACATAGTTTTAGATGACTTTTTTGATAAATCGTATTTTAAACTTTTGGAAAATTATTTTTCCAAAGAGATTAATGGGAAAAATGGTGGTAAAGATTTTTCATCTCAGGCGGAAAAGAATAAATGGATTAGTTTGAATTCAGAACTCCCTTTGCAGGTAACGAAAATAATTCAATGTTTAAATAGTTCATTTTGGGTAGAAAACCTTGTTAAACTAACAGGATTGGAATCAATAATAACCACAGATATTGGGAACACAAAATTAGCTAATTACCATGAGATGAGATCAGGTGGGGTATTAGTGTCACATGTTGACCACTCATATGAACCAGAAACCGAAATGCCACATATCTTAAATATAATAATTTATATTTCCCCAGAATGGGAAACTAGTCATGGGGGAGCAACCTTGTTTTATGATAGATATGGGAAAAAAATTATTCAAAAAATTGACTACGTACCCAATAGAGCAGTTATTTTTTTACATACACCGTATAGTTTTCATGGAGTTGAAAGTTTGAGTGCAAGAACGGAATTGATTAGAAGAAGTATCTATGTAGATTATTATAGTGATTCATATAATCCTTTTGATGGTTTTAATTTGGAATTCCCAAATCATTGGTTTAGACATGGAACGACATTCAAGCTAAAAAGGACTAGGGATTACTTTAGATTGAGTCATATTAATTATACTAAAGCCCTATTAAGGTATAGTCTTAACAAATTTTTTCAAGGCGAGGTTTTTGTCACTGATAAATAAAATTAAAGTAAGTGTTTTTGATTGGTTAGGTAGCATTTACAGAACACAATCAGAAAGTCTTCTAAAACATAAATTAACGGTTTTTTGTTACCATGATGTAACAACACATCCTAGTGAATTTTCAAAAAATTATAAGCTTAACATTCCACCAGAAATTTTCGAAAACCAGATTGATTTAATCAAGAAAAATTTTAACATAATTAATCCTGATCAACTACTTAGCAGTAGTTTACCAAACAATCCCGCGCTAATCACATTTGATGATGGATATGCAAGTACCTTTCAGACAGCTATCCCCATATTAACAAAACGAAGCATTCCTTGTTTAATTTTCCTAAATATGGGACCAATAAAAGGTGAAATATCTGCACAGGGTTTAACACACTTCCTCTGTGAAAAGAGAGATGATTTCTTATTACATCTGTCAAGTAGGGTTAGCATATCGTCAAAAATACCGCCTTTCTTATATTGTTCTAAAAAAATAGTTAATTCATACATAGAGAATACTAGTGAATCATTTGATCAAAAAGTGGGGCATTATGTAGGACCATTAGCAAAGGAGATTGATTTAGAAAATATGTCAAAAAATCATTTAGTTTATTTTGGTAATCATTTATATCATCATGATGTTCCTCTACATATGGATGATCATGAGCTTGTTGAATCTTATAATAAAAACAAATCATGTTTGGATCATTTACCAAACTACAGAGATTTCTTTGCCTTCCCTTTTGGACAGCCCAAAATTTCTTTCACAAATAGGCAAATTGAGGTTTTAAAGAATAATGGTGCAAAAAAAATTTTTAGTTCAGCAGGAAAATTAAATCATTATTTATCAAAAATATCTTATGATAGATTATCCTTATCAGAGCATGATGATAATGAAAGAAAAATTTGTGCTGTGCTGTTGAAATCACATTTAAGATCTTTAATGAGTAGTAATTAAATAATAATTTATAAGAAATTATTTTCTTATTATGGACCCTATTAAGAGCATGACAATAATGATTAGAGAATTAGTTGATTATTATCATTATTATTACCCTCAACCGCTCAAAGAGTTAAAAAAATATAGCTTAATGAATACTCAAGTTTATCCACATGGAAAATTATTTTTTGAATCTTTAGAATTAGGTCTAATTAAAAATCTCAGCAGTTTACCATTAGAAGAAAATACTAAATATGGCTCCATTGGTACCTGTTTTGCCGAAGAATTTTCAACCTATCTAAAAGAAAATAGCGAAATAGGTAAATATATTACTTTAGAGGATAATCCCTGGTCTTCATCTGTATTTTGGGGCAGAGTTTATACAACTGGCAATCTTCTTCAGATTATAAATTATTCAATCCAAAAAAATTATCCTATACATGTAGAAAAAAGTTCGGTGGGTTATTTAGATCCATTAAGAGATCGATCCTTACCTACTTTTGAATCATTAGAAAAATTAAAATCATCAGTCAAAGATCATCGTAGGAATAGCTTAAAATTATTTAAAATTGTAGATGTTCTAGTAATTACCCTTGGTCAAAATGAAACCTGGTTTGATCATAAACTTGAAATAGCTTGGGGAGCAATACCACCAAGTACTATTAGAAAAATTGTTGAAAATAGATTTGTACCAATAGAGTATGATTATCAAGAGAACTTAAATAATCTTGACCAGATTATTTCTAAATTAAAAACGATTAATCCAAACTTAAAAATAATGTTAACAGTTAGTCCGGTACCGGCATATGCTACTTTCTTAGGTGAGTCGGTTATATCAAAATCATTTGCTTCTAAATGTATTCTAAGAAGCGTAGTTGATAAAATTGTTAACGAATACAAAAATGATGTTTTCTATTTTCCAAGTTTTGAAATGGTTCTGGGATATAACTCTTCCTCATTTATATCAGATAATCGACATGTAAAAAAAAGTAGAGTTAATAAAATTTTTAAAATATTCGAAAAAATTGTAAAAAGCCGCTAACTATAAACACTCATACTGAATTATGTATAATAGCGAAGAATTAGCAATTATAATTCCCACAAAAGACCGACCCGAATTCGTAAAAAGACATTTGAATAGTATTCTTAATCAAGAATGTGTAATAGGGCGTATTATCATTGTATCATCTGGTCTAGATATATCTGATTTAATCAATTCTTTTAAAAATAATTTAAATTTAGAACATTATCATTCTGAGCCTGGTCAAATAAAGCAAAGAAATTTAGGGATTTCAAAATTGGATAGCAGAACGAGATTAGTTGCAACTATGGATGACGATGTTGTATTCCATAAAAATTCAATAAATGAGATGATCAAATTTTGGAATGCGAAGGATGAGGTTATAGGTGGAGTAGGATTTAATGTTGTGAATCAACCATCAAATAATCATAATTGGTTACGTGGTAAACTAGGTTTTAGCTCAGAAAAAATAGGTAAGGTATTTAAGTCAGGTTTTTGCACAACTATTTTTAATGTCAGCGGAGATGAAAAAGTAGAGTGGCTCAATGGTGGAGCAACCATTTGGCTACAAGAATTATTGATCAAAAATCATCATAATGAAATAGATATAGATTGGGCTGTTATGGAAGATCTGATTTTTAGTTATCCACTTGGGAAAAAGCATCCTTTATATTTATGCTTTAACGCCAAGGTAGATATTGAAGAAAAAATCATTGATCAAAGACCACGAAAGTTTTTCATAGAAAGAGGAAAATCCATATATATGATGGGTCTCTATTTTATTCAAACTAATGTTGATTTATCATTAAGCCATTTTTTAATAAATAGATTTTTATATATTATTTCTCTTTTTTTGAAAGCACTACTCTTCAAGGATAAAGAAAGATTATATATTGCAATAGGCTTAGTAAAAGCATTCTATACAACTAGGAATGCATTATTTCAATTAGATGAAATTGACTTAATTAATGATCATATTCAAATCAAAGGATAAAAAGCTAAAGTTTTTAATCCAATGATCAGCGTATTACTCAATTTTTTAATAGTATTTTTTTTTATTTTTCTAAATCCAGTTTATGCTTTGTTTATTAGCGCCTTAATAAATTTTTCAAAAGTCAGAATAAATTTTTTTCTTTTCACTTCTGTTTTTTCTTTATCCTTTTGTCTACTTTACTTTTTAAAAGATTATCATTTAATTCAAAATTGGAGTGATTTTGCGCTGAATTTAAATCAGTTTTATGAATTACAAAATATTAACTGGGGCGATATTGTTGACAGATTTTTAATGTTTCCTCCTGGTAATGAGCCTCTCTTTTGGTTTTATGTAAAGTTTTTTTCGTCATTTATTTCTAATAATAATGAGATGTTCACATTTTTTCATTATTTCATAACATTTATTCTTTTTTCTTTTTTGGCAAAAGCCATTGATAAAAAACATTTTGTAATAGTTTTAGCATGTCTATTATTCACAAATTTTGGATTAATTAATAATGCCCAAGAGATATGGCGGCATACTTTTGCCTTCTCTTTTTTAATGATTGGTTTAGTTTTAATGGGGAAAAAAAATAGATTATCGCGTACTTCCACTTATATATCCTTCCTTTTTCACTTTTCAACATTACCAATAATTATTTTTTATGAAACATTTTGTCTTTTTATGAAAAATGACAGAGGTACTATTCCTAATAGAAAAATATTTTACTATTTAGGAACTACCCTTATAGCATTTATTGTATTTACAAAATTAGGAACAGAAATTGCTAGTTTATTAAATTATGAAAGGCTCACTGAATACTATAAAAGTATGTTGCCTGCAAAACGGGCTGGTTACCAAAGATTATTCAATATATTTTCTTTTTTAGTCTTTATTTATTTATGGATAAATTGGAATCAATTAACTAAATCTGAGCTTTTTATAGGTACACAATATTTTTTGATTAACATTTTATTAATCCAACTACCTATACCAGAGATATTTCAGAGATTTAATTATTATGTAGTATTATTAGGTTCAATAATTATAGCAAAAATGATGATAAAGTATATGAAAGCTGGTTTTCTTTTTATCTTGTTTTTATTTATTTTCAATGTTTGGTCAATCAATTATAATCCTTTAGTTATCGAACCACTTGCAAAAAAATGGCATGCTAAACATCAGAATTTTGAATATGGCTTAGGTAAACTATTATTTAATTATAAAAAACTACACAATTTTAATTTTTAGCATAGATACCTTTTTAATTTTTATCCTATAATAAAGCACTAAGAATCATATTAATAATTTTAATCTTAATAAAAATTATTAATATATAATAAAATATCATTTATGGAGCAATATGCGTCTAGCGATTATTAATTACACTGGTGGTGGTATGAGTGGAGGTTACAAGAATTATCTCAAAAAATTATTACCAAGAATAGCTATTCGAGATGATATAGAGGCAATTCTTTGTGCCACACCCGAGATTGTAAAAATAGATAGTCTAATGAAAGGCTTAAAAAACACAAAATTTATAAATTGTAAACCATTTGGTTTTTTGAATATTTCCTCTGATTTATCTTTATTTAGAAATCTTGAGGAATTTTCACCAGATATTTTATTTATACCTGTTGAACGCTATCTTAATTTCAAGGACGTCCCAGTTGTCAATCTTATTCAAAATATGGAACCATTTGTTTCGAATGGAGATTTTAACCCATTACCAGAAAGATTAAGGCAGTTATTGAAATATTTATATGGGAAAAGGGCAATAAAAAAATCCGACGGAATTATTGCACTTTCGAAGTTTGTGGTTGGAATGCTAAAGATACGATCAAAAAATAAAATAAAATTGATTTATCATGGTATAGATCAAAATAAATTTCGTCAAAATCATAAACCATCAAATATTTCAGATACTTGGGTTGGTAAATTTGTTTTTACTGCAGGTTCGATTAGATGTGCAAGAGGATTAGAGGATATTCTTTCAGCGATTAATTACATTAAAACTCAAAAAAACCACAATGTGAAATTAGTCATAGCAGGAAAAGTAGATTTGGGCATGCAGAATTATAAAAAGAAATTAGTTCAGTATATTGTAAAAAATAATTTATCTTCAGAAATTCATTGGGTGGGTAACATAAATGAGCAAGAGATGAATTGGTGCTATAAAAATTGCTCGATGTTTGTAATGACAAGTAGAGTTGAATCTTTTGGGATGATTGCTGGTGAAGCAATGGCGAATGGCTGCCTATGTATATCGTCATCATCTCCGTGTCTACCGGAAATTTTTAACAATTCTGCACTTTTTTATGAAAAAAATAATTTTACTGATTTAGGAGATAAAATTTTAAAAGTTTTAAATTTGAATCAAACGACTAAGGAGGAAATGTCATTGCAAGCTGTGAATCAATCAAAACAGTTTTCTTGGGATATTTGCGCTGATAGGACAGTAGATTTTTTGAAACATATTATTTCATCGCACAAATCATAAAAAAAATTTAAAATAAAAAATAAAATATGAAAATTCTTGTAACAGGTGGATCGGGATTTATAGGTACTAACTATATTAAATATTTATTAAACCTTGATAATATTATTTTTATCAATCTTGATATAAACTCACCTCGGAATCCCAAACACAAAAAATTTTGGTATCAATGTAATATTTTGGATAGGGCTAATTTGCAATCCATAATCGAAAAATTTCAACCAACGCATATTGTTCATCTAGCTGCGAAAACAGGTATGGATGAAGAAAGTTTAGATACCTTTGCGGCAAATATGGAGGGCGTGAAAAATTTGTTGAAAATTTGTAATAATTCACCAAAAATAAAAAGAGTGATATTTACTTCAACATTGTTAGTTAATGAAATAGGCTATATTTCAAAATTTACAACAGATTATAATGCATCTACCCTATATGGTCAGAGTAAAGTAGAGGGTGAAAAAATTATTCGATCGTTTAAAAATCCTACATTTTCGTGGTGTATCATTCGTCCGATTTCAATTTGGGGTCCATGGTGCGATGAACCATATAAGAATTTTTTTAAATTAATAAGTAAGAATTACTATTTCCATATTGGTTCGGGACATTACAAAAGGTCCATTGGATATGTTGAAAATACAGCTCATCAAATTCATGAATTATTGATCTCAGAAAAGGAGAATGTAGATAAAAAAACTTTTTATTTAGCAGATGAGCATCCTGTGGATCTCTATAGTATGGCAAATTTGATAAGTGAAAATATGCAATCACGTAAAATTTGGAATATCCCATTATGGATTGCCAAATTTATTGCCTTTTTTGGTGATGTATGTAAAAAAATTGGTTGGCATAATGTCCCGCTAACCAGTTTCAGACTAAATAATATGCTTACTGAGTATACATATAATGTTGATCCAATAATTAAAATTGCAGGGGGTGCATCATTTGATTTAAAGTCGGGTATTGATAGAACAGTCAAATGGTTACGTGATACTGATGAAATATCTTGAAAATTATATTAATCTTTTTATTATTAAAAAATTCAAATTCATAACTATAATCAAAGTTTTTAGTTAGGAGAAATTTATATGAAAATTTTAGGCATAAATGCCTTTCATGCTGATTCGTCTGCTTGTATTGTAATAGATGGAATCGTAATTGTAGCAATCGAGGAAGAAAGATTGCGACGTGTTAAACATTGGGCAGGTTATCCATCCGAATCGATCAGATCGTGCTTAGAAATAGCTAACTTATCTATCAATGACATTGATTTTATAGCGATTAATAGAGATCCAAATGCGCATATAAGAGAGAAGGTTTGGTTTACTTTGAAAAATAAGCCATCATTGCAGAATATCATCTCAAGATTGAAAAATCGCAAAGATGTTGGAAATATATCATCACTCTTAGCTGATCAATTTTCAGTATCTAAGTCAAATGTAGCAAGAAAACTTATTCCGGTAGAACATCATATGGCTCATCTTTCTAGTACATTCTTTACATCTCCTTTTGAAGATGCAATAGCATTATCAATAGATGGATTTGGCGATTTTATATCTACTATGTGGGGTTATTGTTCAAAAAACAAAATAGAAATAGATGACTATGTGGGATTTCCTCATAGTTTGGGCTTACTATATTCATCTCTAACACAATTTCTAGGATTTTGGAAATATGGAGATGAATATAAGGTAATGGGAATGGCAGCATATGGTCGCCCAACAAAAGTAAAAGATATTCGCAAACTAATAAAAAAAGTCAAAGGTGGAAAATTTGAACTAAATACAGATTATTTTGTTCATCATTCAGATGGAGTTTCGATGGAATTTCCTGAAGGAAATCCAAAATTAGGACAGGTGTTTTCAGATGAAATGATTAATCTTTTAGGTACACCTCGAAAAGAGTCAGACCCTGTTGATCAAATACATAAAGATATTGCGTGCTCTCTTCAATTAGTTTATGAAGAGGTTTTATTTCATATTTTGGCCCATTTAAACTTAAAATATCCTCAAGTAAATAAATTATGTCTTTCTGGGGGCTGTGCTCAAAATTCTTTAGCCAATGGAAAAATAACTTCAGAATCTAACTTTAAAGAGGTTTGGGTACAACCTGCTGCAGGTGATGCAGGTGGTGCTCTGGGCGCTGCACTATTCATTTCAAATAATAAAAAAAATTGCAAAAGGTTTATTATGAATTCGCCAGCACTCGGAAAAAAATATAGCAACGCGGAAATAAAAAATTTGTTACAAAAAAATGAACTAGCAGGATTTGATCAAAACTATTTTGAAGAGGATGATTCTTTGATAGAATATGTTGTAGATAGTGTTATTAATGGAAAAGTTATAGGATTTTTCCATGATGCATTTGAATGGGGCCCACGAGCATTAGGTAACCGAAGTATTATTGTTGACCCAAGAATAGATAATATGAAAGATCTTTTAAATAAAAAAATTAAAAAAAGAGAAAGTTTCAGACCTTTTGCTCCAAGCATTTTAAAAGAAGAAGTAACAAATTGGTTTGAGAATGATGAACATGTACCATTTATGACACATGTCATAAAAATTAAAAAAGAAAAAAGACATCTTATCCCAGCGGTAACTCATAAAGACGGGACTGGTCGTTTACAAACAGTTACAAAAGATTTTAATAAACGATATTACAATATCATAAAGTCCTTTTTTAAACAAACAAAAATTCCGATGATTCTGAATACCTCTTTTAATGAGAATGAACCTATTGTTAACACTCCTCAGCAAGCATTAGACTGTTTTTTAAGAACTAAAATGGATATTGTAGTTCTAGAAAATCATGT
>CAZEER010000003.1:0-75081 GCA_964511215.1 uncultured bacterium
ACAGCTGTAATGTGTGCGATGATAACCCTGCAAATGATTGTATCCAGGACTGTCTAGGGATTTGGGGTGGTGAAGATATATGTGGATGTACTGATCCCACAGCAATTAATTATAATGAGCTAGCGACCTATGATGATGGTAGCTGTCAGTATGAGGTTGGTGAACTTACCATAGAATGGGTAAAGACCTATGGGGATCTAGGAGATGAAAGTTGGTGCGTCCGTGATGTATCGGATGGTGGTTTTATTATAGCAGGAGCGTCCAATTATAAAGGTCTCTTGATTAGGACAGACTCTAATGGTGACGTGGTCTGGCACCAGACGTTTGACAGTTCAACAGCACTATATAGTGCCCGTGAGACCTCGGACGGCGGTGTCTTTGCGGTTGGATTTTATGAGTGTGATACACTTCCTGGATGTTACCCCGATATATATTTGGTAAAAACGAATAGTTCTGGATCCATCGAGTGGGGTCTGGTAGACAGTGGCACAGATAACAATGATTGGGCGAGAGATTTTATTGAGACTCCAGATGGTGATTTTGTTGTGACAGGTACCTGGAATGATAATGGGAATAATTCCAAGGCGATGCTTCGAAAATACAGTAGCACTGGTGAGTTAATGTGGCACGAGATATACAGTAGCTCTGCTGCCAACGAGATTAATGAAATATTAGAGACTGAGGATGGCGACTATGTTTTAGGAGGTTATACAGGAACACAGCATGGAGACTATAAAGCTTTACTTATTAAGACCGATTCCAATGGTCAACAGATATGGAAAAAAAATATTCAATCGGTAGGGAGTACGGAAATCTATGCCATTTGCAAGTCTCCAAATGGTGGCTATGTTGGTGCAGGATATTGTAACAGCTGGAGGAGTAACTATTTGGTAGAGCGAAATGTTTCAGGCGGTGGAGTCTTGAATGATTGTCATATTGTTGAGCCAACCGTTAGCGGCTATTATGATATAACACCCTCATCCAATGGTGGATACTATGTCATTGATGGAAGCAGTAATTTTAAGTGGGTAAACTCGCAAGGGGAGATAATTTTCAGTCAAAATATTGATCACGTCAACATGTCAATAATGGAGATGGACAATGGCGACATTGTAGTAGGTGGCTATGGATTTATCGACGGTAATAGTGGTGGAATTCCTGCTCTGATGCGCTTGTCACTTGGAGTATTTTAGTAAAATAAATTAAAATAAAAATAATATATTGATAGATTAAATCATGAATAAACAAATATTATTATTACTTATCAGTATCTTTATCTTATCATGTGCAGATGAAGAATCTTTGGCAGAAGATTGTGCAGGTGTACCAGGTGGAAACAGTATTTGTGGTTGTACAGATAGTACTGCATTTAACTATGATAGTAATGCAACCCATGATGATGGCAGCTGTCAGGCACATATTGATAACGGTGATTATTACCTTACCTTCAATGGCGCTAATTCTAATGTAGATTTGGGCGATATACTTTCTACAGGTTCTTATACCAAAGCGGCCTGGGTAAATAGAAATTATGGATACTCGGTTGCCAATAATATCATTTCTGGGAATAATGGACATGCCTTTTGGGCACCTCAAAATCAAGGGGCAAAACTCTCAGCGGGTCATAATGGTTCCTATAGTATTGTCCAAGACCCTGACTCATTACCAGAGGCTGTTTGGACCTTTGTGGCTGTTACCTATGACTCTGATGTTGCGGATGGAACCATGACACTTTATACGAATGGATCACAAGTCTCCCAAGCTACAGGCGTCGCCCCCCCTAGTGAGAGTACAAATACATACATAGGAAGATTCGGTAATGGAAATGTCTGGTATGGTTCTATCGATGAGGTTGCCATATGGGATAAGGCCCTGAGCGCATTGGAAATTTCTGAAATTGCAAATACTAAAGGTGATATGAATGCGACTTTAGATAGAGAAAGTTATGTTTCATCTGCTAACTTGGCAGGCTATTGGAAAATGAATGAAGGAGAGGGAAACTACTTATCTGATGCCAGTGGTAATGGCAATGTGGGAATGATTGACCTTGCAGTCTGGAGTACATGCGATGAATGTGGATGTACAGATATTAATGCTTGTAACTACGATTCTTTAGCCACTATCGATAATCGAACCTGTGAATATGAAGATGATCCCTGTGATACTTGTGTGGATAATGAGATTCTAGCAAATGATTATGATCAGGATGGTATATGCGATGATATGGATGAGGATGATGATAATGATAATGTGACCGATGATGTTGACATAGATCCTTTTAATAATACAGTCTGCTCTGATACAGATGGAGACGGGTGTGATGACTGTTCGTCCGGTATCTATGACCCATCTAATGATGGTCCCGATGATGATGGGGATGGTATCTGTAATTCATACATTATTTCAGGTCGAACAATATATATTGTAGGCAATTCAGTCAATGAAGAAGGAAATTTGACTGCTTGTTACTGGGTTGATGGATCTAGGGTTGAGCTTCCTGGCGGAGCCTGGGCAACAGATATAGTGGTTGTTAATGGTACGGTATATACCTCAGGCACAGGAGAAGCATCTGATGCCTGTTACTGGATTAACCAAACCAGGTATGACCTTCCGGGACTCTGGGGGGAAGCAGAAGCAATTGCTGTGGATGGCAATGATATCTATGTAGCGGGCTGGTATGATAACGGTTCATGCTACTGGAAGAATGGAGTAAAAATTGATCTGACAACTAATGCAGACTCGCAGTCATTTGGAGTTGCAGTTCGTGAAAATGGTGACGTCTATGTTGGTGGATACTATATGAGCAATCATCATTATTATGTTCCCTGTTTTTGGAAAAATGGAAATAGGACGAATTTGCCTGCCCCCAATGGTGGAGATGGAGAGGTGAATGATATTGCTATTATGAATGGCACTATGAGGTATTATGCGGGATATACAACCAGGCTAGATAATTTTTCAGGGTATCCACCAAAAGCTTGTTATTGGCGTCATACCACTAGAACCGATTTACCTCTGGGTGGATCAAGTATGGATATTTATGGGTCAAAGGGATGGGGAATTGCTTTAGATGGTGATGATGTTTATGTTGCAGGTTCCACGGACTGGTACGAGTTCTATGGGCAGGAAGAGACCACGGGTGGAACAATTCCACAATATTGGAAGAACAATACAATCTATGATCTTGATGGAGGTCCTGTGACTAATTTTGGAACGGGCGAGGCCTATGATATTCGTGTGGCGGATGGTAATGTTGTTGTTGTAGGAGTAGCAACCCGAGATGCAAACTACTACGATAGTCGCCTGAGTGCATGTTACTGGCTCAATGGAGAACTTAATTATCTTGTTAAACCGGGTGATGTGCCTGAAGGTATAGATCACTGGTATGAGAGTGAAGCCAGAGGTATATTTATAGAATAACACCAGAATAATAATTATTTTTAAAAAATGAAAATAAATTGGTGTATTTTAAAATTTAATCTAAAACATGAACCATCTTTGTTGTAAAATCCCCGGTTAAATTTTTTAAAAAAAGGAAATAATAATGTCTAAAACAAGCAAACTTTTTGATCAACTAAAGAATCAATTTGATACTTTTGAGGCTGAGCATGAGAAGAATATGGGTGGAAATAAAGCCGCAGGATCGCGTGCTAGAAAAGCGATTGGTGAAGTAAAAAAACTAGTTACAGATTACCGTAAAGCATCTGTGGCTGGAGAGTGATATTATAATTATCAAAAAAACCCCGCTTTTTAGCGGGGTTTTTTATTATTAGAATTATAAATATTTTAAAATGCGAAAAGATTCTATTAGAAATATTGCAATTATTGCGCATGTAGACCATGGGAAAACTACACTGGTTGATGGACTTTTAAAGCAGAGTGGCACCTTTCAGGCACATCAAAATATTGAAGACAGGGTTATGGATTCAATGGACCTTGAAAGAGAGCGTGGTATAACAAT
The DNA here is from genome assembly GCA_964511215.1 of uncultured bacterium. Taxonomy (GTDB): domain Bacteria; phylum Fidelibacterota; class Marinisomatia; order Marinisomatales; family UBA1611; genus CAZEER01. The sequence continues at coordinate 3,962 of CAZEER010000003.1, forward strand.
TACCGCAAAAAATACTGCGATATTTTATAATGATATAAAGATCAATATCCTTGATACTCCTGGGCACGCTGATTTTGGTGGTGAAGTAGAGAGAAGTTTAAACCTTGTTGATGGTGCTCTTTTGTTAGTCGATGCTAGTGAAGGTCCTCTTCCTCAAACAAGATTTGTTTTAAAAAAGGCCTTAGAAAAAGATCTTCCTATAATTTTAGTTATTAATAAGATTGATCGAACTGATGCAAGAATTAGTGAAGTAATTGATGAAGTGTATGATTTATTTATTGACCTTGGTGCTTCTGAAAAGCAGATAGAGTTCCCCATAATATATACAAATGCAAAACAAGGAATTTCCCATATTGAATTAGAGAATGATTCAGATAATCTGATACCATTGTTTGATACAATCATAGAAAATATAGAGGGTCCGAAAGTATCAGATAGTCATATTCCACAATTTTTAATTACCAGTCTGGACTATGACTCTTATGTTGGGCAAATTGCTGTTGGTCGAGTAAATAATGGTATCCTTTCCATGAATAAGACTTATTCTTTGTGTACCAAAGAAGAAATAAAACCAAACCAAAAATTTTCTGCTCTCTATACCTTTCAAGGTCTTAATAAAATACAAACTGAAGAAGTAGAGTCAGGAGATATAATTGCCTTTGCAGGAATAGAAAATATTTCTATTGGGGACACTATCTCTGACAATGAAAACCCACAACCTTTACCCAGAATTGCAGTTGATGAGCCAACTGTATCAATGCTGTTTTATGTAAATGATAGTCCATTTGCTGGCCAAGATGGGAAGTATTTAACAACCAGGCATTTATCAGAGCGATTACATAAAGAAATATTGAGAAATGTTTCTCTTCAGGTGGTTTCCACAAATAGGACTGATGTTTTTGAAGTCAGGGGAAGGGGTGAACTTCAGATGGCGATTTTAATTGAGACTATGAGACGAGAGGGTTATGAATTTATGGTATCAAAGCCTCAGGTAATAACCAAAGAAGAAAATAGCAAAACTCTAGAACCTATGGAGAAAGTGTTGTTGGATATTCCAGAAGAAAAAGTAGGTGTTATCACTGAAAAGTTATCAATGAGAAAAGGAAGAATGACAAATCTTCAAAATCATGGCACAGGTCGTGTTAATTTAGAATTTTCGATACCATCACGCGGGCTCATTGGTTTTAGATCTCAATTTATGACAGACACACAGGGTGCTGGAATAATGAATAAATTATTTGATGGCTATGCTCATTGGTTTGGTTCTATTCCTCAGAGAAATTCAGGCGCTATAGTGTCTGATCGTAATGGTAAAGTAACGACCTATGCCTGCATTGGTATGGCTGATAGGGGTGAGCTATTCATCAATGTAGGTACAGATGTCTATGATGGTATGATTGTTGGAGAAAGGAATAGAGATGGTGACCTTAATGTAAATATAACAAGAGAAAAAAAACTCACCAATATGCGTGCGTCAGGATCTGATAACACTGTAACACTGAGACCACCCAAGCAACTATCGCTTGACCAGTTTATTGAATTTATAGCAGAAGATGAATTGGTAGAGGTAACGCCAACTGATATAAGGCTAAGAAAAATGGAATTAGATCAGAACAAAAGGGCATCACAAAAAAAGAAAGAGAAGTATTCAACACAATGAATAGTACAATTCAATTAGACTTGCCATTAAATAATATTGTGAAAAAATCTGAAGAGGGGGCTGATTCTTCTCCCAGTATATTTTTTTTACATGGGTTTGGTAGTAATATGCAAGACTTGTTTGGCCTCGCTCCATTTTTTGGAAAAGATTGGACATGTGTAAGTCTGCAAGGAACAATTCCAGTACAGTATAATGGATGGGCTTGGGCAGAACTAGATTATGAGAATATTGGAAAACTTCCTAAGCCAGAACAAATGCAAATTCATCAAAAAAAGGTGCTCCAGTCAATTAAAAAAAGTATTGAATTACTGAATTTAAATCCTAAAAAAATTAATTTGCTTGGTTTCAGTCAAGGTGCATCCTTATCGATTTATACTGCTTTGAAAAATTCCGAATATTTTAGTTCAGTGGTTGCATTATGTGGTTTTTTCCCTGTCAACCAGGTAAAAGAAGTATTAGCCCTTGAGGCGGTTAAAGAGTTGAATCTTTTTATAGCAAACGGTAGAATGGATCCGGTCATTCCTATTAGTCTTGGTCATTCAACAAGAGATGGTTTAATGGATTTAGGTGTTAAACTGGACTATCATGAATATGATTGTGAGCATACTATATCGGATGATTGTTTGAGAGATGTTATGGCTTGGGTCAGGAAAAAAAATCAGTGACTAACTAAAAAATTCTACCAATCTTCATCGTCGCCCCAATCGTCTTCACCCTCGTCATCCTCTATATATTCGGCTTGTTCATCTAACCAAGCTTGATAAGAATCATCCTCATGAATAGTTAGATATCCTTTCATTCGATAGTGTCCTAAACCGCAAAGCTGTGCACAGGCAATTTCTAAACCTTTGCCCTCACGCTTTGTGCCGACTGTTGTTTGCAAAAATTCTTCTGAGGTACTTGTTGCAGTAAAATGTACTGGAATTACCATACCAGGGATGGCATCCTGTGATACACGAAGCTCAGGAAGTTTGAAATTATGTATCACATCTTTTGAAGAGAGATCAATTCTTATTTTTTTATTTACAGGTATATGCAGTTGATTAATGGTGACAAAGTCATCTGCTCCATTTTCACTTGATCGGTCTAGGCCAATCGGATTATCCTGCTCATCAACCAGGTCAACTCTCGTATCTCCAAATTTTCGATCTGCACCAGGATAGTGAATATTCCAGGCATATTGCTGGGCTACTACTCTTATGTATTCTGAATCTCTTGGATCTGGGACATCATTAACACGTTCCGCCCATATGGGAAAAGCAAACCCAAATAAAATAACAATTTCAATAACCGCTACAGCAGCTTCTAAAATAGAGGAGTAATGGGATTCAACTCCATGGTAATTAGCCTTTTTATTTTTTGATGCTCTAAATTTGATAAGGCTCACAATAAAGAAAATACCCCAGCCAACAAACAAGACTAGCATGAGGTAATGGATTATTACAGTAATCTCATCTATGCGTCCACTAACAGAAGAAATCCCAACAGGAAGACCAAAATATCTTAGTAAATCAATCATTAAGTTGATTTACTTTTTTAGATTTTAGACCAATGGTGATTATTCCAACCGCGATAGCAATCAATATGGGTCCCGTAATACCCAAAAGAGTAATTATCGCCATGTCCATTCCTTTTCCTGCATTACTATTTGCATCACCATAACAAGTTGCACACGCGTAAATAGTATCGGATGCAGATATTATAACCAAAGATATATAATATTTAATGCTTTTCATATTTAGATAGTTTTAAACTTTTTTAAAATGATTGATAAATAAAAAAAAAGAATTAGTGTAGTTAAGATTCCAAAGGATGCAAATATCATGGTATTAGGATTGTTGGCATCAGTAAACATGGTGTACGAAAAGAAAATACTGAGCAATATTGAAAGTACTATAACAGTTATATGTGTTATTTTTAAGCTCATTTTTAGTAGCCGCTACCTGTAGCGTCTGTCAACCAAATAAGAGGCAAGAACATTAGAATTAAAAATGCAATAAAAGTAGTAACTAGAATCCATATAATTGCTTGCTTTTCTGAAATTAAATGCATGAAAAAACCGAGTACTAAGCTACCTTTTATCGTTGCGATTGTAATAGCAATGAAGAAAGCTTCTATAAATGAAACATTCAGATAGCTAACCGCTACAGTCAAGACTGTTAGAATGCCTAGGGCAATAAAAACACGGATATATGTTTGTATGTGATGCTCGATTGAATGGTTTGATTCACTTGACATAATTTAATATCCTACAATAGATATAATATTGGGAAAAGAAAGATCCATACAAGATCGACAAAGTGCCAGTAAAGTCCAGTTATCTCAATTCGATTTGCGAGAAGATCTGGATTCTCTTTCCACATTTTATCTGCTTGTTTAGACCAGAAAAATCCTAAAACTAATAAACCTCCTATTATATGGAGGACATGTAGACCTGTAAGAGTAAAATATATTCCCATAAAAGTACTCGATGATGGATATATATCATGGTGAAATTTTCCAGTATACTCAAAGTATTTTACCACTAGAAATGCCAGACCACATAGGATAGTTATACCTAAATACATTTTATATTTATCAAATTGTTGCATTTTTAAAGATGCCCAGCTCATAACCATAGTGACACTTGATGTGATTAAAACTAGAGTATTAAAAGTGGCCATGGGGACATTTAGTTTTTCGCCCCAATAAGAAAAGTCTCCTTCAGGAGCAGCAATTCTCAAAAAAACATATGCTGAAAATAAACCACCAAATAGCATGACCTCTGATGCTAGAAAGACCCAGATACCTAACTTGGAATTATTTAGACCAGTGTCTGGACGTTCTTCTAATATATATGGGATATTGCTCATTTTACTGTTTGCGGACAGAAATCTTTTTCTTTTCCTGGAACACTATACTCATATGGACCATGATATATTTTCACCGGTGAATCAAAGTTTACATGAGGAAGTGGTGGAGATGGGGCTGACCATTCAACTGTTGTTGATCCCCAGGGATTCTGTTCTTTCAATTTTTTATTACTTAATGTTATAATTATATTGAGGATAAAAGGTATTTGAGCTAAACCTAAAATAAATGCAGATATGGTCATAAATTCATTCCAATGGAGAATATCTGAAGCGTGGGCATATTGCTGACCACCATCATACATCCTTCTGGAAAGACCAGCCAGACCTTGAATAAACATAGGCATAAAGATACCGTTCATTGCTAGAAATGAAGGATAAAAATGTAATTTTCCCATCGACTCACTTAATTGTCTACCAGTTATTTTTGGGAACCAATAGTAGATACCTGCGAACAAAGCAAATAAAGTACCAGGAGCAACGACATAGTGGAAGTGACCAATAACATAATACGTATCATGGAGATAAATATCTGACGCAGCTACACCCAGAGGGAGACCTGTTAGACCGCCGATGCCAAACATTGGGAGGAATGAAAGTGCAAAAAGCATAGGTGTGTTGAAACGTATAGATCCACCCCATAGTGATATGAAAAATGCGGTAAGAACCACAACTGATGGGATTGATATTATCATGGTGGTTAATTGAAAAAAGGCACTCATAGACTGTCCCATGCCAGTTAAAAACATATGATGGGCCCAGACAATAAATGACATGAATCCCAAAAATCCAATCGCATAGACTAGTGATTTATATCCCCACAGAGGTTTTCGTGTATTGTTGGCTAAAATTTCACCAACAATTCCAATTGCTGGTAAAATCAATACATAGACTTCAGGGTGTGCTAAAAACCAGAAAAGATGTTGCCACAATAACGGAGACCCTGATCCATAGGCCTCGACACCGCTCCCTGCGTAAACAAGGCCTGATGGTAGAAAGAAACTTGTGTCAGCCAACCTATCCATAAGTTGTAAAACCGCGGCAGCTTCAAGAGGTGGAAAAGCAAGAATTAGGAGGAAGGATGTTACAAGCTGTGACCAGACAAAAAAAGGCAACCTAAACCAGGACAATCCCGGTGCTCTTAACTGGACAATGGTAACAATAATGTTCATTGATCCCAAAAGAGAAGAGGTAATTAAAAACACCATTCCCAATAGCCACATTGTCTGTCCAGATTCAAAAATAGATAGAGGAGGATAAGAAGTCCATCCGGATCGTGCAGCTCCTTCAGGTGTGAAAAAGCTTGCAACCATTATAACACCACCTAAGAAATATGACCAATAACTCGCAGAATTCAGTTTTGGAAATGCCATATCAGGTGCACCTATTTGTAGGGGAACAAGGTAATTCCCAAAGGCACCTACTGCGAGTGGTACTACGCCTAAAAATATCATAATAGTTCCATGCATAGCACCTAGGGTATTATAATTTTCGGGTAGCATAACGCCACCACTTTCAGAGAAAAACCAGTCTCCAATATATGGAATTACCTGCTCTGGGTAAGCCAACTGATAACGCATGATTGCCATCAGTATAAAACCAAACAGTAAAAAGAGTAGAGATGTTATGCCATACTGAAGTCCGATAATCTTGTGGTCAACTGACCAAACATATTTTTGGAAAAAATTTTCTTCGTGGTGGTGTGATGAACTCATTATAGTATATGATGTATCTTTATCTTATCTTAATCGATCTCTAAATTGTAATTTTCTTCAAATACTTCAGTGCCAAGCATTCTGATAGCATCCCATGTCATTTTAGTACAAACTCTAGCACAAACCTGACATCCTGTACATTCATTGTAACGTACCTGGACTGGGGGTATAACTGGGAATTCGTATTTACCAGTTGCAACTGGCTCAATACAATCAACGGGGCAAAAGGGAACACATGCCTGACATCCTGTACAGTTATCTTCATCTACCACCGCAATGAGTTTTGGTCGCTTTGTTTTTTCTCTAGCGTATTCAGGAAGATCGGGTATCCCTTTGAAATAGTTATATGCTGACATGTATTATGTACTCTTAAAATAATCTAGATTAGAACCCAAATTTAATAATATTATTCCCGAATCAATGAAAGATTTTTATTTTAGTATATATTTCTCAATGGCTAATCCGGAGCCAAAAAAAATAGCACCAGCAAGCAGTAATCTAGGATCCATTAGACTAGGGAATTTTATTATAAATCCTACTGCAATCATGAACATTCCTAATAATTCCAAACCTTTTGCCGCGTAGTACATTAATCTTTTTCGTTTTGATTAGGTTCCAATTTACTAAGGATATCAAGCTGTTCTTTAAATGCATTATTCTTAATCTTTAGAGTCCAGATATGATGAATAAATGCTAGAACAAATAAAGGGCCATGCAACGGAGCGGTTAACATTTGATTCTCTACAGCTCCTATATGGATTACCCATCCACCGACTAATAAGATTGTAAGCATTAATTGAGGGAAAAGATTCATTTTTAATTTTCTTTCTCTTGTCCAGAGTTCAGCTTTACCAAATCCAGACTCAATTGCATTTTTTAGAGCTTTACCTGTGGAAATAAAAAAATACATAACCACGGTCTCAGTAATTGTAAAGATTAGAATCATAAATAAAGAGAATCGGGTATGGCTGGCGCCTAAAATGCTGAAGTCCCAATATCCACTAGCACCAACAAGTATAAGGTTTATAAGGTTAGCCAGCATTAAAGCATAGCAGGAAATCATAAAAATGTACATCTTATTATATTTTTCTCTTTAAATGATAATTGAAAAATTACGTTATTATCTTTACAGTTTCCTGAAATGTTAAGTATTAATTTGTATGTTTAACTAAGAAAAATTATTGGTAATTTTAGTGCAATTAATTATGTATTAAAGGAGCTCGTATGAGTGTTAAATATTTAGTCGCTTTTATTTTTATTTTTGCTTTAGCTGATGCAGGAACCCTAAAAGGTCATGTGAGCTATATTGGAAGAAACTTTAAAAATAAGCCACTCCGAATGGATGCTGATCCTGTTTGCGGTTCGTCTCACTCGGGAAAAGTTTATAGTGAAGCTTTCAAGTTAGCTGCAGATGGTTCAATGGAAGATGCATTAGTCTATTTGAAAAAAGTCAGTTATGATGGTACACCCTCTAAACCAGTAGTATTAGATCAGAAAGGTTGTGTATATGTGCCTCATGTTTTTGGGATGGTTGCAGGACAGGAACTCCTTATAAAAAATAGTGATGCGACTTTGCATAATATCCATTCTATGCCAAAGGTGAATAAGGAATTCAATTTTGCAATGCCAAAAGTGGTGAAAGAAAAGAAAACTACATTTTCGAAATCAGAAGAATTTCCTTTTTATATAAAATGTGACGTTCATCCATGGATGAAATCATGGGTTTTGGTCTCTGATAATCCTTATTTTGCAGTTACAGATAAAAATGGTAATTATTCTATTGATGGAATTCCTCCAGGGACCTATGAGGTTGTATGTTGGCAGGAAAAATTTGCAGCTAAGAAAAAGTTCATCATTGAAAATGTAACAATAAATAGTGGAGAAACTGTCAAGGATTTTGTTTTAAAAGGTCCTAAACCAAAATAAATAATAAATTCATTAAAAAAGGCAGATATATCTGCCTTTTTTTTTATTAGTATAAAATGAAGCATGTACTTATATATAGTTTTTGTATTTTTTTTATAAGTTGTGAAAAAAATAAGAATATATATTGGGTTAAAGGAACCGTACAATCTGTTAAACCAGAATTGAATAAGGTTATTATTGCGCATGATACTATTCCAGATTTTATGATGCCCATGGTTATGCCATTCTTAGTTAAGAATAAAAAAGAAATGGAATTCCTTAGAGTTAGTGATAGTATACACTTTCAATTAGTGTGGGATGATATTAAACCATATGCGAGGGATTTTGAGGTAGTAGGTCAGGGGAAGTTGATTGAAGAAGATGATTTCTTTGATGATGAATTTTCTGAAAAAAACATTGGCAATATTATTGATGATGGCACTTTTCTAGATGTAGATAATAAAGTAGTGAAATTATCAGATAGTGATGGTAGATACAGATTTATATCTTATATTTTTTCTAGGTGTCCTATGCCTAACATGTGTCCAGCAATAGTGATGAAAAATCGTTATCTGGCTGATAACTTTCCAGAAGTAGATTTTATTATGGTGAGTTTTGATTATAAATATGATACTCCTAATGTTTTAAATAGAGCTTATGGTTTGACTATTGGAGATTATAATAATTGGTATGTCTGGTCCAGCTCCGGTTACATAGATGATGTTTATAAACTAATTAGACAATCAGGCGGTAATTTCTGGGGAGTAGAGAAAGACAAAATTGGTCATTCTTTAAGTTCAATATTGATTGGACCAAAAAGAGAAATATTGGGCGTCTGGAAAGGGGATGAATGGGAAGCTAATCAGGTCGAGAATGCGATAATCCTCAATATGCAATAAAAAAGCCCATGATTATTTATGGGCTTTTAAAAGAATCTAATTAGTTTAGTTTACCAATCTTCATCATCTCCCCAGTCATCTTCATCCTCCCACTCGTCGTCTCCTTCACTGTCTTCACCCGCACTATCAAAGTCATAACCATTCTCATCAAAATAAGATTTGATAATATCATCAATATTAGACTTGCCTTTTATAGACCATAAATAATCTCTTAATCCATCGAGCATTGCTGTTGTGTCTCCTCCAAGTGCTACCAGCGCTTTACCCCAATCTGATTCTGCACCTTCAAATGATAGTATCTCACTATCAGGAATATATGGTGCAGGCATTTTGGTTCCCGGCATTATTCCTTGTGGGTTTTTTAGCCATTCAGTGACCCACTCAGCATTTAAACGTTCTTTTGTGATAACAAGGTTTGGAGCCCAGGTAGGTGCATCACCGGTAGGGAAGGTTTCACCATAGAAGTGACAACTGTTGCACTGCCCAATTTCATGAAGTTTGTTCCCGGCAGCAAATTCTGTACTAGATTGATCAAATTGGTGGATGCCTCTATAATTTACAGTCTCATGATCTATGTGCTGGAAGTAAGCTATAATTGCATCCCATTCTTCATCTGTTATTTGATGAAAGCTGGGCATTTTGACTTGCAGATTAGGTCTAATTATAGATGGGTTATTAAAAAATGATAGCAACCAATCTGGATTGGCTTTTCGGCCTTCTGAATTAAGATTTGGAGGTCCATATTCAGGAGGACCAATATGTTCTACTAATTGCCCACCTCTATTATCAATAAGATGGCATCCTTGGCAGTTGTATTTTTTGACAAGGCGGTGTCCTTTTTTATAAATATCAGGTGCTTTATTATGTGCTAATAGTTTTTCACCCACTTTATTTGAATTAAATGCAAGTACGGCTGTTGTAACAGCTTCAATTTCATCTTCAGAAAAATAGAAATTTGGCATTTTTAACAGATCTAGGTGTTGGCTTTCTTTGCCTCTATCATATATCCGTGGAGTTCGTAATTTATTTTCGATCCATGCGGGAACTGTATGTGGGATATCATGTAAAAGTCCTAAGGCATATTTGCCTACCGGCTTTGATCCCTCTTCAGTGATCTCTACACCGATTGGTTTTGCATCATCAAATCCATCAATATGGTGACAGCCAAAACAACCATAATGGCGTATACTTTTTTCACCAATGAAATTTAATTTTTGGGAGCTACTCATTTTTTCTGCTTTTGCTTTTGCAAATTTTTCTGGATTTGATTTTTTTAACCAATTAATTGTTAGCTCATTCAGGATATCTTTATCATATTGATGGTCAGGAGATTGTTCGAAGGCTTCATTTTTATCTTCAAGCAAGTATGCTGTCAAATCTTTTGCTTGTTGAGGATCAAGTCTTAAGTTTGGCATTTTTGTGTCGGGCATATATTCTTGTGGATCCATTAGCCAATCATACAGCCACTCTGCTGAAACCTTAGAACCTAACCCAACTAGATTAGGACCTTGTATCTTAGTTAAATTATTATAATTGTTAATAACAGGTGCATTCTCAGGTGTTTTTTCAGAGATATGACATCCCATACAACCAACAGCATTAAAAAGTTTTTCACCATTAACAGCATCTCCAATAAATCTATCACTGTTACTTCCTAGCGTTTTATCTTTTTTGGAAAATAAGTATTGAGTAATACCTGCAATTTCTACATTATTAAATGCAGTGATTTTAGGGTGCTCTTGATTTTTTTGTTCAAAAACGGCAGGCATACGGGTGTTATACCTAAAATGCTTAGGGTTTTTCACCCATTTTGCTACCCAGTTTTCAGTTAATTTTTCATTTAACCTTTTCAGACTAGGTCCTGCCTTTGATTGACTGGGCCAGTTTGCATTATGATGACAACCATTACAGCCTGCTCTGTCAACAAGTGACAGACCAAAATTGATTTTTTCAGCTCCTGCAAGGTCACTGGTATTAGAATGACATTTAAAGCAACTTGCCTGCGTGTATTTTGTGGGAAGCATTGGCGTTAGCCAGTGGTGGTTCACTTTCCAATCGTGTTCATCTATCCACCTCTGTTCATCTTCAGGGCTATTAGGAGTATGAGAAGAAGATAAGAATGATGTACCACGGCTTCGTCCTGCGTGACAGCTTGTACAACCAAAATTATTTAATGGGTGTGGTGATTTTGATGTGAGATAAAGATCTAAGTTTGGATGCGATGTATAGGGCTGCGGTGCATCTGAAAAATCTGGATTATTTATACCAAGGTGACAACTGGTACATCGATCTACGACAGGAACAGATGCAAAATTGACATCATACTTAACATCTGCGACTACAACCTGATGAACTTTATAATAAGGGTCAAGAAAATCAAGAATCGGAAGATCACGTACAATATCACCGAGCTTATTTGCAATAGTCATCTTATTGCGATCAAGTTTAGTTAATTTATTTTCAGTGAGTGTGAATTGCTTTTTATACTTATCTAATTCATCTTGTTTCTCTTTTACGATAGATTCGATTGATTTTATTTGTTTTTCTGTTGCAGTTATCTGTATCTCTGTTTCTTCTCTTGCTAATCTAAGTACATCAAGTCTATCAAGGGCTGCATTGTAATCATCTATATGGGTTGGGCCATGGTCTCCATGGGCATTATCTGCTTCAACAAGGTATTTTAGAGCATCAACATTTGCCTTATGACTTTGGTAGGTCATGTTCTGATCATAGTGCTTATCTTTTAATGAATTTAGTTTTTCAGTTAATTCTTTTAGTTCATTACTCTGGCCATCATATTCTTTTTGAGCATCAGCCAATGCGCTTTCATAAATTGATTTATCTTTCTCAATCTCATTAGCTTGCTGCTCCAATTTTTGTTGAGCTATTTCAATTTCCAGTTTTCGAAATTCTTTCTGGTAATCTTTAAATTCATCATCATTATCATCAACAAACACCCAGACAGTAACAGCAAGAAATATTATGGATGATATTGCAAACCATCTATTTAATAGGTTGATGTCCCAGTATCTTTCGTCGTTTTTAAACATATATAATATTATATATTGAAAAAATATTCAGGTATTGCTATAAAATATTTCAAATTAAAAATCCATCTAAAATACATTTTCAATGGAAGCCCCAACATTACTAAACCAAAAACCATGAGAGAAACATATCGCACAGGTCCATAGGCCTCAAACATCTCTTTGAGCCAGGTTTTCGCTAGAATAATCGGCAGTATGAGTAAATAGATTCCCACTACCATAAAGCCTAAAGCTTCTCTAAGTAATATGTTATCAGGGAGTCCTGTGCCAAGCAATTTCACCCAAAAATATTCAGATAAATTTACATTATTAAGTGCAACAACTTTATGTGCATCCCAATATTCAAAAGGGCCATAAAAGTTCCAGTTAGGTCCTCTGAAAAATGTTCCAAGCACAATTAGAAATAGCCAGAGTACAATCCAGCCATACATAAAAATAAAGACCCCGACTCTCCTCTCTTTAAAAGAATAGTAACCATCTCCTTTTTTATTAATGTCCATATATGGAATAGCCATTAAACCAAGTATGCAAAACATTGGTAGTACTATCCCAGCAATCCATGGGTCATAGTAGACAAGCATTTCTTGGAGCCCTAAAAAGTACCATGGAGCCTTAGATGGATTGGGTGTTGATGCTGGGTTTGCGGGTTCTTCTAATGGTGCTGCAACTAAAATAGACCAGACTGTCAAAAATACTGTAAAGAGAATTAAGGCTATAAATTCAATATACACTAAATCTGGCCAGACAAGAACTTTGTCGTCAGGATCGTTGTACTCTGAAGGCTTTAAACCTTTTTCTAATCTTTCATCATTTATATATGCCTTGTGCATCGCAAGCCAGGTAAAGAAAAAAATTGAATATACCATTAGAACGATTGGGAAATTATCTCCTTTCATTAGAATGACACTGAAGTTTTCATCCATATAGCCTACCGCGAAGAAAAATGTAATTACCGCCATGGCAATTGCACAACCAGGCTTAGTCCATAATAAATAAAATCCAAGCTTACGATTTATTTTATCAAACCAGTCTGTAGGAGGAAATAAAATAGGTATCAAAACTGTCAGCATAGAAAAGCTAATAGTTGGTGACGAGAGATAATCTACAGTATGTTTAAATACATCAAGCATAAATAATTCCTATTTATAATGGCCCTGAGATACCACCGTCCTTTCTGATACGCCAGAAATGGACTGCCATAAAAATCATCATTATAAATGGTACTGCTATACAATGGATAACGTAAAACCTTAAGAGAGTTGCCTCACCAACAAATCTCCCACCAATTAGAGCAAATCGAACATCAGAGCCAATATGGACTAGGTTTATATCTCCAATAGCTAGGAGACTAGCACCCGGACCTTCATGACCTATGAAAGGGTGAGCCCTCGCCATATTTGACCCAACTGTTACTGCCCATATAGCTAGCTGATCCCAGGGTAGCAAATAACCTGTAAATGATAAAAACATGGTCATTGTCATAAGCAATACCCCAACACCCCAGTTAAATTCTCTTGGAGGCTTATATGATCCAGTCATAAAAACTCGTAGCATGTGAAGCCAAACAACGAGAACCATTGCATGAGCTGCCCAACGATGAAGTTCACGCATTATACCAAGAGGCACCTGCTCGGTCAAGTCTATAATATCAGTATAGGCATATTCAACCGTTGGGCGATAGTAAAACATCAGAAGGATGCCGGTAATAGTAAGATTGACAAAGAGAAAAAAAGATAATCCTCCCATGCACCATGTATAGCCTACTTTCACTGCATGTTTAGGCAATCTTGCAGGATGAAGATGTAAGAAAACGCTACCTAGAACTGCATGCATTCTCTGTCTACGGGTATGAGGGACACCTGACCTAATAATTGATTTCCATACTTGGGATTCACCTAAGGTTTCAAGGATTGATTTTTTATTTTGTTTTTCAGCCATTATTTAAGATTAATATTATTAGAAATTTATTTACACTTTTAAATAAGATTCAGGGTTTTCCCATTCACCCTTTTCCCATTTAAAACTCTTAGTTTTATCTACTAAAATTTGTCCATCATTAGCAAGACTAATTTTAAATCGTTCTAATGGTCTAGGAGCAGGACCTTCAAAATGAATACCTGTCATCCTAAAACCACTGCCATGACAGGGACATTTAAATTTTGATTCTACCGGAAGCCAATTAGGCGTACATCCTAAGTGTGTACAAACCGTTGAAAGAGCAAAAATAGATTCTTCATCTCTGACAATCCAAGCATTAAACTGTTTTTTAAATTTTATATCAACAGAATTTTTAGAAAAATCATCAGGATAACCAATTTTAAAAGTCTGAGGTGGTTCAAATAAAACATTTGGGAAAAGAAAACGAACAATGATTGTAAAAAATCCCCCAGTAACCCCTAAATATGCTAGCCAACCAACAGATAGCCAGCTTAAGAATCCTCTCCTATCAGTTTCAGTACCTTTGTATGCATTATCAGGAGAAGATCCTACTGCGGCATTTGGAACCATTTTTTCTTCAGACATAAGTTAGATAACCTTATCGTAATTTTTCTTTAATGTTTTCATTGCAGCATTTCTTATTTTAAGATTTTCATCTGACTTTGCCAGATGCACAAGTTTTGGTTTAAACCTTAGATCATTAATAATCGAGGTTGCTTCAATTGCGGTAAGAATGACTCTTGTAATTTCATTATAGTCAAGCTCTGGGAAGGTCAACAAATATTCTCTATCCATAAGATTCTCAATAACTGAGACAGATGATTTCTCACCCATCTTTGCCAAGGCGATTGCAGCATCCCATCTAATATTTGGTTCATTATCAATTAAAAGTTCATTTAATACCGGTATAGATTTTTTGCTACCAATGAAGCCTAAAGACATAGTAGCAGCTAGACGTTCATCCTGATAGTCCGAGTTTTTGATAATCTTGATTAATTCAGACACTGCCGTACTTGCTTTTACCATTCCCACAGACTGAATAGCTGCTAAACGAGATTCTCGGGATTGGTCTTGTAGACCATTTAACAACTCTTCTGAATAAAAACTGTCTCTTGTTGCGCCCATTGCAATCGCTAAATAAGCACGTACAAGTGGGTCGTCATTGACAGCATGTTTATAGGCAGATATCATTTGGCTCTTAAAAGCAGGGTCACTGGGCACTGTCTCAGGATTATTTAACACTTTGGACAATTCATAGGCAGATTGCCATCTTTTAGTTGCAGATCCAATTTTAACTTGATTTAAAAGTGCAGAGGCATCTTCTGTTTCATATGTAATAAATCTAAATAATAGGAAAAATACTGCACCGAAGATTGCAATCATAAATGGAATAAGAAAAAAAGAATAGAAGAGTGTGTAGATACGACTCGAATCATTTTTTTCCATTTCTATAGTTGTTGCGTTATTCATAAAGCTAAAAATTAGGTGGTGAATTTATTCTATAATCTTTTCTAAGAAAAAACTAAATATCATTTTTATTTTTTTTATTATTGTTGTTTAGTTGTTCAAGATCTTGTCGAAGTATACGAGTCAATCTTGAAAGTTTACGAACATCTTTTTTCACTTTTACTAGTTCATTGACGAGAATCATTGCAAATACAAGAACCAAAAATGAAATGATAGGGAGAGCATCCAAACTTTAATCCTGTTCTCCTTTTTCACTCTTTTTTTTGAGTTGCCACCCTAAGAGGACAGGAAAAAAAAACAATATAATGCAACTCACTGCAAGTAAACCGACAGCCCATTCTAGGTTTCGCATTAGCCATTCCAGAGTCAACCATTCCATACGCTAATTATTATTAGAATACCCAAGTGACAAGGGTAACATATACTAGGAGTAATGCAGTACAGGCTATCATTGAAATGACCTGAGTCTTAGTAACGGTATGTTTAGATGTTTCTGACATTGTTATTTTGCTGATCTTTTTGCTTTTATTACTGCAGACTTAATTTTTCCGCGTAGTACTCTGTTTTCTAGGGCATTAATCTCTTCCATATCCCCTGTAAGGCCTTTAGCAACCAATCTATCCAGTAATTCTTCATCTGTTTCTTTTTTTGAGGAACCTTCATTGTTTGGCGAGGTTGATTCATTCGTAGATAACTTAGGCATGGGCGGTCTTTCTATGGATCCTCTATTTATTTTCACCATCATTGCCTTTGCTTTACCTCTAATTATTTTATCATCATGACTGTTTACTTTATCCATGTCTCCATCAAGCCCTATATTGACAAAGTAGGCAACTAATTCATCTTTAGATAGCGAAGAAATACCTCCGCCAGAAGTAGTAGTAGTTCCAGCAATTGGTTTTTCAGGGCAAGGTGGTATTATACCTGTTCTTTTTGATTTAACAATTCCCGCTTTAGCCATTCCACGTATTGGCTTTTGAGGAATAGCATCTACATAATCCATATTGCCTTTTATACCCATATTAATTGCATAATCAATATAGTCTTGTCTAGATGAAAACCCTCCATCTTGTGATGTATTATCCGTACTATCATTGACTTGCTCATCATCAGATAAAAAATCTACTTTGGGGATAATGCGATCAAGGTTTTGTAAAATTTTTGCCTTTTCGTTCCAATTCAGCTGACTTAAAATCGATAAAAGACCTTGAGATGAGCGAGTACAGGTTACCCAGACTCCATAATCGGATTCACGGATTGAGAATTGGATGTATTCCATCATAAATGGATTGTTTCTAAATGTGAAGCCAAACTCTTTCTCCTTTTCAAGAGTCATAATCCTACATTCAAACCAAGGTGCAATCGTTTTTGGCCGAATTTTGAAATAGTTACCAGGTTTTAATTCTAAATGATCAAAAGAATATTGATGTACATAACGCTTGGTATCTATAACTGGTAATGCGCGCTGTATACCATAAAACCAGACATTATACATTTCCAAGGATGTTAGCATTTCCCATATTATTTCTTTTGTAGTAGCAAAATGATGTTCTACTTTGCTCTCTCCTTTGAAAGGGCTCCACTCATTCCATGATATTCCAATGCCATTGTCAGGTACAGGGGGTATTTTTAGCGTTGCTTCTTTTTGTTGAAAACCATCTATTTCTAAATCTTTTAGAGAATGGTGCTCAATCCTGCCATCTGGAAACTCAAGCTCATACTTTGTTGGGTAAAAATAAATCTGTTTAACAGTACCTTCTTGACCAGTTTCGCGAACAGTACAGGATGTTCCTAATTTTATTCTATTGAGAATCATTATTTATTTTTTGATTTATATCAAACTATTATGAAAAAAATAGTTTTAAATAGGTCCGTAAATTAATCATTTGTATCATTTTCTAAAGTGGAAAAGTTATGCATAATGACTAAAATAATATTTTTAACTTATCGGCTCTTATATGCGATTATTTCGAACGTTTTCATTTATATCTACTGCGCTGACGTATCTATTAATTTTTATCGGGGGTCTGGTTCGTGTCTCCGGAGCGGGTATGGGTTGCCCTGATTGGCCGAAATGTTTTGGTCGTTGGATTCCTCCGACAGACTTGAGCCAGGTTCCATTGCAATATTTTGACCAATTCAATATAGTTCTAGCTTGGATTGAATACTGTAATAGACTTTTTGGAGCTTTAGTGGGTCTGACCATAACACTAACATTAGCGATAGGTTTAAAATATTTTTCCCATATCCCAACTATCAAGTGGCCAATAGTTATTGCATTTTTTCTAACATTAATAGAAGGTTGGCTTGGTTCGGTATTGGTAGATACAGTACTTAATCCTTTCACGATTACTCTACATTTACTTTTGGCATTAATTATAGTTATGCTGTTGTTATACTCTTCGCAGGAGGCATACTACTTGGAGAATCCTAAGGCTGAAGTTTTAAGCAAATATCCTGAAGATATAGGCTGGCTTTTTAGTTTAATTTCCATTGCCTTAATTATAGAAATTATTTTAGGTACTGAAATACGTGGAGGTCTAGAAATAATCCGTAAGGAAAATCCCATGGTGGAATCAGAGTTTCTACTGCAGATGCTTGGTCCTTTCAAATACGTCCATACCATTCTTGGATTTGTAATTACCGGTTTATCTGGACTTCTATGGTATAAACTAGTAAAAAAATCTTTTAATCCCTCAGTTGTGGTTATACAATCTTCCACTGCAATTCTGGTTTTTATTATGATACAAATTATCTTGGGTGAGATGCTAGTGTTTTTAGAGATAATACCTCTTATTCAATTGTTTCATCTTTGGATAGCATCCTGGATACTTGGTTTGGTCAGTATACAATATTGTGCATGGAAAAAATCAAGACTTATCTATGAATAAGATATTTTATTATACTTTATTTATTATAGTTCTAATGGGGGTCGGTGCAAGTTGGGTAATTCAGAAAGCTAGATTTTCTCATGATTTACCAGTAATAAAACTGGTCCCAGATTTCTCATTTACAAATCAATATGGTGAAATTTTCACTCAGGATAATTTAAGAGGTAAGGTTTCAGTTTTAGATTTTTTTTTCACTAGCTGTGCTGGTCCCTGCCCAATAATGACCTATAATATGAAAGAACTGTACAATGATTTTTCCCAAATAAATGAAGTCCAGTTTATTTCAATTACTGTTGATCCAATTCTAGATACAAAACTAAAGCTTAAAGAATATGCAGATATTCAGGGTGTCTATGATAAGCGTTGGCAGTTTTTATTTTCAGATCTGGAACAGATAAAAAATCTAAAGAGAAATGGGTTTATGCTTTATGCTGATCAATTACCACAGGGACACGCAATTAAATTTATTTTGATTGATGAGAATGGTAAGATTCGAAAATATTTTGATGGAACTGATGATGCCAGTCAAGCAGTATTAAGAGAAAATATTACACATCTCCTAAGAAATTTTAAATCATAAATGAAGAGAAGACCCAAGCAGGCAGGCAGTTTATCTGAAGCTTATTTTGAATTAACAAAACCTTCCATTACTTTTTTGATACTAGTATCAACAGCATTAGGCTATTACCTGGGAGGGAATGGTATATCAATTTATTCGCATTTTCTTTTCACATTGTTAGGATCTTGCCTTGTCTCTTCTGGTGCTGGGGCATTAAACCATTATATGGAAATGGAATCTGATGCATTAATGCATCGCACACAATATAGGCCGCTTCCTACAGGTATGATCTCTGGAGTTAGGGCTATGGTTTTTGGTCTTACTTTGATTTTTTCAGGTGCTATAATCCTCTATACATTAATTAACTCTGTCACTGCTTTATTAGCTCTAGTGACAACTGCTATGTATCTTTTTATTTATACTCCTCTTAAAAAATTTACCTGGCTTAATACATCAATTGGAGCAATACCAGGTTCTATTCCACCATTGGGAGGGTGGGCTGCTGCAACTGGGAACCTAGATCCTGAAGCTTGGATTTTATTTGCTATTTTATTTTTATGGCAGCATCCACATTTTTATGCAATTGCGCTAATGTGTAAGGATGATTATAAAAAAGCAAATTTGAAAATGTTACCAGTTATAGAGCCTGATGGAAAACGGACAAACAGGCAGATTATCTGGCATTCTATTTTGCTAATTCCTGTATCAGTTATGCCCGTATATATTGGTCTTCTTGATACGTTTTATTTTTATATGGCGCTGGTATTAGGTTTGGGGTATATGTTGTCAGGTATTTTATTAGCCAGACAATACAGTATTGACAATGCTCGTTTTGTTTTAAAAATGTCAGTGCTATATCTACCTGCTCTTTTTATAACAATTATAGTGGATAAATTTTTATGAAGAATGAAACGTTTTGGACTCGTATTATTATTGTAGTTTCTATAGTTATTAGTTTAGTAGTGGCTTTTCTTATACTTGGTCCTAGACCAGAAGGAATTGAGGGTATGGTTGATGTCTCGATATTACCTTTAATTAATGCTTCTTTAAATGCTATTACAACTTTTCTATTATTAGTGGGATATTTTTTTATAGTACGAAAAAATATTGAAGCTCATAAAGTTGTTATGTTGACTTCGTTTGGTACATCATCACTTTTTTTAGTGAGTTATGTTATATATCACTGGTTTAAAAGTGGTCCAAAAATTTACATTGGGAATTTTCATACAGTTTATTACATTATATTATTTAGCCATATAATACTGGCTGCGCTTATCATACCACTGGCTCTTTTTACACTTTATAGAGGTTGGGTGACAGATATAAAAAGACATAGAAAGATTGCACGAATCACACTCCCACTCTGGCTTTATGTATCTGTAACAGGTGTTATTATATATCTAATGCTTTACTAGTTTATCCGTATTTATTATCTCAAATTATTTTTACTAAGCCGCCAAATTTTTTATTAATCTGGAATCCCTGTTTGGCAAAAAACCTTTGGGCATAAAAGCCAACTGTAATGATCTCTATATTTCTATGTTTCATACGTTTATATAGGTCAGACATTAGACGCTTACTCAAAAAAATATTTTGATATTTTTCTTTTATTACTACCCATTCGAGATGAATCCTATTTTTTCCCAGATTTTTCCAGTATAGACCTCCAACAAGCCGGTTCCTACTATTGAATGAAAATAGAAATTCATGCTCTGCAGTAAAAACCGCTGATAATGAAGAGTCAGAAAGCAGCGTATGAAATTGTGCGATTTCTTTAGGAAGGAATGGTGGTCTAATACGATACAATTTACCATCCTTACATTCAGTTTGATAAACTAAGTCAATACGAGCTTTGTCTCCTATAGTGGTCGTGACAAGTTCTACATAGTCAGCAGCATCAATGTGAGGGAAAAGCATTCTAGCAAGGAAAAACTTTTCACTTTCATTTAATTCTACTGTGGTTTGGATGTCTGAAATACGATCTTGGATATTCCAGGGACTAAGTTTATTCTCTCTTAGATCCTTAATCAGAGAGCGGAATTTATTCGTAAGATCAGGGTTCTCATCTTTAAAGCAAGTCATCATAAAAAATCTTACACGAGTTTCCGGATATTCATCTAATAATCCATCTAATTCATAATCTTTATATAATTCCTGCAAGATTGATGCTTTAGCATTAAGAGTAGCCTCTTGATTCAAATCCAACCAGCGCTCATATCTTAGAGATGCGAATACTACAGGCTTTGTTAATACTCCAAAATGATCTATCTCATTCAAAAATTGATTGATCCTATCTTTTGTTAATCCAACTAGTTTACATTTCTTTTTAACTTTATTATCGTCCATTTCTAGTTTGAGTTCTTCAAGAATGTTTTTACCTTTTTTAACTTTTAGCGCTTGAATTGTTGCAGAAAAAATAACTTCCCAATCTGACATATGTGTCAGTCCACTGTATCTTTTTTCAGTTTTTATAATATAATCTGTGTATAAAGACAAAAAATGCTCTGCCAATGAAACCATAGGTTTGCGACCAGAAATTGATATCAATCTTGTACCAGTTTTATAGTCATGTTGAGGTATAATTAAATTATTAGGTACTGGTGGTTGAATTGATAATTTATAATATGTTTTCCGCCAGAATTCTTGATAGGCTTGTATACCATTCCAGATAAAATGTAGCCACCGCATTTGCCAGCGGTCAACTTTAGTTCGATCGCTTATATCATTTTCATTTCGTTGTAAATAAGTAGCTAAAGTTTCGCCTTGTATATATTCTTCAGTATATAGATGCTGCTCAGGCCAGTATCCACCGAAATTTTCCACTAATTGATGACCTTTAAAACTCGAGCTCATGGTAATTAACCACTTTACTTCTTCATCGATAAATTCACTGTCCCAACCTTCATTTAGGTTTATTACCACATTATGTGTACCAAAATTTCTTGTTTTCATCAGTACTCTGAATACGCTTTTGTTATTGCGACTTCCTAAGTGTGTGATCCAAATACCATTTTTACTTATATCATTGAGCCCTATTAAATAGTGTTTTGAAAATAAGAAAATTGATTCTCTTATCAGCGATGTTTCAATAATAGCGTTTAAGATGCGTTTTTTATGTTTTTTACGCACATTTTCATCAAATGTAACAATATCTTTCCAGGTATATTCTTGCCCTGTATCAGGGTCAATGGTAATTGTCGCTGATTTCCCTATCCATGTTCGAAATCCGTTTACTAAACTGTAATACCCTTTCTGTACGGTAGAGTGGATAGGTTTAGGTATATCAGACAATAACCACCTTATCAATTCAGATCGTGACCACACAAATCGTGTTGGATGAAGTGTCCCGTATTCAGCTAAAAGCAGTAATAATGTTTTAATAAAATCTTGTTCATTCTGCTCAACCTTTATTATGTCTTGGTGGCTCTTATAAAGATATTCCACTATGGATTTGAAATGATCATCATTAGTGCGCTTTATATCAAATCTAAATTCTTTCGTGGGATCAGATTTTTTTTGAAAAAGATATGCTTCTCGAAGCATTACAATAAAAATACTCCCTGAAAGCAAAGGCGAAAGTGACTCAACTAGTTTAACGCGAAAAATAGGATTAGAATGATCTTGGTAGTTTAAAAAAGTGTCAATTATCACATTAGACCAATTACTAGAAGAGTTACCTGTGATAGTATCAAGAGTTTCAAAAACAGAAATATCATTATTTATAAAGGAATTAACTGATTTATGAATACTGAATAAAAGGGTATCAATTTTTTCAGAAGATAATTTTGATGAGCTAGATAATTGAGCTAGAGTCTCTAGCCTATTGATTTTCAGAGAGCTGTTTATTTTTGCTTCTTTTAATCTGTAGATGGAGCTTCCTGTGAAATTGGAAAAATTAAAATTACCTAGCCATAGGCTAGGGCATTGTATTACAGTTTCTAAGTCTAGGATATTTGTAGTAGAACTATAAAAAAAGTCACCCATTTGGATAGTGTTTTTTGACCATTTCAATATTAATGATCTATCCTGATCAGAAGTAGAAATAGAATTACCATCCCAAGAAAGGTTGCTTTTTACTGTTCCAATTTCTCTCAATAGCCAGTTTGGTATTTTAATTTCTTTGGAACCATAATAAAGCGATAAATAATTTTTTTCATAAAGGGGGCTGATTATATGATTAAAATTTTTTAAAATTGTTTTCCGTTTGAATGTACCTTTCTGAGTTATTTCACCTTTCTCTTTGGAAAAATTTCGTTGAATAATTACATAATTCACTATTCTTTCAAAAGGTGAAAGAAAACTATTAACTGAAAGAATCATTGAACTAAAAATTTCTCTAATTTCATCATCATTTAAAATATCAAATTGGATTGATGACTTTTTATAATCGGGGTAGATAAGTACTGAATTAAACTCAAGTCCATCTCCAATAAGAAATACGGATTTTATTAATTCAAAATCTTGAAAAAGATTTTCTATTTTTTGAGGGGCGATAGTTTGCCCTCGACTATTTTTATAGATATCCTTTTTTCTATCAATTATATAATAATGGCCGCTATCTTCACGAAAGATATCTTCGGTGTGGAACCAATTATCTTTAAAAATATCAAGATTTTCTTCTTTATAATAGCCTTCGGTAACATAAGGACCTTTTAAGCAAAGTTCCCCATCTTCTTCTAATTTGAGTTTAATACCCGGAAGAGCTTTACCTACAGAATCTCTTTTATATTCTCCTGGGGGTGTCATGGTAATTCCTCCAGTTGCTTCCGTCATACCATAACCACTTAGTAGATTGATTCCATAGGATTGGAAAAATACAAAGATATCTGGATCAAGATACCCAGCAGCCGAGAGTCCTAATTTGAGATTTCCACCTGTTATATTACTTAAATGATTCT
Source organism: uncultured bacterium (assembly GCA_964511215.1). GTDB lineage: Bacteria > Fidelibacterota > Marinisomatia > Marinisomatales > UBA1611 > CAZEER01. The sequence goes on from CAZEER010000003.1 coordinate 27,790, forward strand.
CAATAATTGATTTATCTTCAGAAGAAAGATCTAACTGACTTTCAAGTAAATCATATAATTGTTGCCACCTTTTTGGGATACTTATGAATATTGTAGGGTTAAAAACCTTAAAATCATTTAATAAGGAATTAAAAGCAGGAGATCCAGCGAAAGAATATGATGCTCCCCAAAAAATACTTCCCATTAATTCAAAAAATCTTCCAAACGTATGGAAAAGAGGTAGATAAGCCAAAAAAATATCATTTGAACTTATTTTAGGCAAAGCTAACGCGCGTGCAAAACGTTTACTAACTAAATTCAATTGGTTGAAGATGATACCTTTTGGGTTTGCTGTTGTTCCAGAAGTATACATAATCGTTTGGACCATTTTCATATCAACACTCATGAGACGTGAATTACTATCAAAATTAATTTCCTCGTCACCACGTTCTAAAAATGTTTCCCACTGATTGACATTATCTTGATTAATAGCAGATTCATCCAAAGAAATAAAATTAATACTGTGTTTATTTTTAACTTCGTTCAAAAGCCTCATGGCTGTCTTACCCCCTACAAATAGGTGAGTGATTTCTCCGTGTGTAATAATATATGAAACATGTTCTGAAGTTGAGTTTAGTGGTATTGGTATAACGCGGATTCCAAATGACAGGCACGCTAAATCCAAAAAAACTCCATTTAATTGATTATGGGTAAGTATTCCAATTACAAGCTGCTTATCGGATTTTTCAAGAGTAGATAAGGCTTTACCTACTTCAATTACTTTTTGCCAGAGAGTAGAATAAGATACAGTATGAAGTTGTCCATCTTCGATAATATTTAAAGCAGTTTTTTTATTATAAGTCACAGATCTTTGTTGTAAAATATATCCAACATTGTATTTTGATTTTTTAATTAACTCGATTATTTTTTTGAGCCAGATATCTCTTTCATTAGATATGGATATAGTTTCAGAGACTATACTTAGATGGGCAAGCTCCAACATTTGATGTAGGATATTTGCATTTGGACTTTGGCTTAAACAATCGTCTAATAGTTGCATCAAATCATCTAAATTGAGATTATTTTTTTCAGCCAATTCTCTTGTTTTACTAATTCTTAATTGAAGATTAGAAGACATAGTAGAAATTTATTAAGTCATATAAATGAATACCTATTCTAATTGTTAAAAAGCTAATGAACTATGTACATTCAAATATTATATAACTGACATTGATTATGGATGCATTAAATAGAATAAAATTTCTTGAAGATCGATTACATCGTTTAAGCGAAATAGGCATGGCTTTATCAACAGAAAAAGATACAGATCGTCTGTTTGAAATGATTTTGGAAGAAGCAAAAAATATAACATGCGCAGATGGCAGAACTCTATACTCTATGAATAAAGATGGAGATTTGGACTTCGAAATTTTGCGTAATGATTCAATGAACACTATTATGGGAGGGACTTCTGGAGTGGAGATACCTTATTATCCAGTGCACTTATGGCTAGATGATTCAACTCCAAATCAAAAAAATGTTTCAGCTTATGTTGCACTTACTGGGAAAACTGTAAACATAAAAGATGCCTATAAAGAAGAAGGGTTTGACTTTGAAGGAACCAAGAATTTTGATAAAAAATCTGGATATCGTTCCCAATCATTTCTCACTGTACCTTTAAAAAATCATGAGAATGAAATTATTGGTGTAATGCAACTTATCAATGCGCAAAATGACAAAGGCGATGTAATTCCATTTAATGAAGAGATGCAGGAGCAGGTAGAGTCTCTTGCTTCTCAGGGTGCTGTTGCTTTGACAAATAAACGCCTTGTTGAGGAGTTAAAAATACTTTTTGAAGCATTTATTAAACTTATAGCAACTGCAATTGATAAAAAATCAGAATATACTGGCGGTCATTGTGCGCGAGTTCCTGTTATTACAATGATGTTGGCTGATGCTGTAGCAAAAATGAAGAAAGGGAAATTCAAAGATTTTTCAATGACCGATGATGAAAGATATGAGTTATATATTGCTGCATGGTTGCACGATTGTGGAAAAGTAGCGACACCCCCTCATGTAGTGGATAAGGGTACAAAACTTGAAACTATATTTGATCGTATTGAGCTTATTAAGACTAGGATGGAACTATTAAAACGAGACGCTGAAATTGCCTTTTTACATAGACAGTTAGATGGAAATACTCCAGAATCGTATGATGATGAGTATTTCAAAACTATTGAAAAGATTGATACTAATATGAAATTTTTGGAAGAGTGTAATATAGGTGGTGAATATATGCATCCCGAACTGCAGGATCGAGTAAAGGAAATTGGATCACAGAAAGTATTTTTAAATGGAGAAAAAATTTCACTTCTCACAGAAGAAGAAATAAGCAATCTAAATATTCCTAAGGGAACGCTCCTGCCTGAAGAAAGAGAAATAATTAATGATCATATTGTTATTACTATTGAGATGTTAGAACAACTTCCTTATCCGAAAAATTTAAAAAATGTTCCTGAATTTGCTGGAGGACACCATGAGAAATTGGATGGGACTGGTTATCCAAAAGGTTTGAAGGGAACACAAATGTCTACTCAGGCTAAGATCATGGCTATTGCTGATATATATGAAGCATTAACTGCTGCAGATCGACCTTACAAGGATGGGAAAACGCTTTCTCAGGCAATGCGTATTATGGGTTTTATGAAAAATGACTTCCATATTGATGAGGATTTATTTGAGATATTTGTTACGTCAGGTATTTATAAAAAATATGCAGAAGATTATATAGCAGAAACTCAGATTGATGTGGTCAATGAATTAGCTGTGTTAGGTAAAAATGAAAAATAAACCATTTGTGAAAAATGAATTAAAAGATGCGATCTTCCATTTAATGGATCAAGTTAATTTGTCTTTGGAATCTGAACAAAATGTAGATGACTTCCTTGATAAAACAGATTTATTTGATCGGTGGGAATTATTACTTCCGGAAGAAGAGTATCCAATTTTTGTTATAGCTGTTTTAAATAATATTAGAAGAAATTCTATTATTGATGTAATTGTAGGTGCAATTATTGATAATTCAAAAAACAATATGTACGATGTATTACCTAATGTACAAAAAGAAGAATTTCGCTCCCATATTGGAGAGCATCCATTTAGTTAAGTTGGTTCTAGATGAATCTCTATAAAATGTTGAACTAATTGTTATTGCATGATGGCTGATATATTTTTTGTAATTGGTGTTCTTTTTTTTGGTTTTATTCTTTTTATCTCAGAACTGTTTTCAATTGACCTAACTGCAATGATTATTCTAACTATTCTATTTGTTATGGGTTATTTAACACCTCAAGAAGCATTGTCAGGGTTCTCTAACCCAGCAGTTATTACCATTGCTTTTCTTTTTATTATAAGTCATGCACTTCAAAAAACGCGTATCCTAGAGTATTTGATTATTAGAGTGAGGAGGCTTGCAGATAGATCTATTCGTTTAGGAAGAGCCGTCTATCTATTAACTATTGGCTTGGCTTCGGCAGTAGTAAATAATACTGCGATCGTAGCTATTTTTATGCCTGTGAGTATTAGACTATCTCAAAAATATAAAATGAGCCCTTCAAAAATCTTAATACCTTTAAGCTATGCAGCAATATTAGGCGGGACTTTAACTCTCGTAGGGACATCTACAAATCTGCTTGTTAATTCAATTTATGCTCTAGAGCCAGGGGTAGAGCCTATGGGAATGTTTGAGTTTACTAAATATGGAATAATTTTGCTGGTTATAGGTCTTACTTATATTTTATTTATTGCACCTCATCTTCTGCCATCACGTACTTCAACTTCAAGTTTAACAAAAAGTTACCATTTAGGTGGATATCTTACTGAAATGAAAATTGCTAATGAGTCACCGCTCAATGGCAAAACATGTATGGACAGAGGAATTAACAAAAATTATGATGTAATGGTGCTAGATATATTAAGAGATGGGAAAATGATCACAAATAGTATTCGTTTAACTCGTTTAAAAGAAAATGATATTTTATTTGTGAGAGGGACTCTTGAAAATTTTTTACGTATGAAGGAAGTTGAAAAAGTTACATTACTTACGGATGAAAAACTTACTCAAGAAGAATTAGAAAAAGAAGACAATGTACTTGTAGAAGCTTTAATAACAGATAAATCTGACTTAGTTGGGCAGAGTTTGATGACAGGTAATTTTCGTAGAAGGTTTGGGCTCTTTATTATCGCAATTCGAAGGGAAGGTTCAATTTTGAGAAAAAAAATTGCACATGTTGTTTTGAATGCTTATGATACTTTGCTTGTATACGGCCCAGAAAAAAAAGTAAATAATTTATCAGAAAATGGTGAATTTCTTGTTTTGGGTGAAGTGGATGCTGAATTACAGAAACAACGTCTTTGGTGGATGACAATAGTTGCTATTCTCGGTACGATTACTTTAGCTGCTTTTGGGATTATGCCTATTGTAAAAAGTGCTATGCTAGGTGTTGTTGTATTATTAACTCTTAGAATTATAACTCCACAGGAAAGTTATCAATCAATAAACTGGCAGGTAATAATCTTAATTTCAGCACTTATTCCAGTAGGGATCGTAATACAAAAAACTGGTACAGCAGAGTGGCTTGGTGGTTTTATAGCTTCTGCCACGAGTTCTGCTCCTAAGGATTGGCAACCAAAAGTGCTTCTCGGATTAATATATTTAATAACGGTTGTTTTAACTGAAGTATCATCGAATGCAGCAACAGCTATAATCATGACGCCTATCGCACTAGCTGTAACTCAACAGATGGGGTTTGATCCTCGTGCTTTTGTTTTTGCAGTAGCATTTGCGGCTTCAGCATCTTTTATAACTCCTGTGGGTTACCAAACTAATCTTATGGTCTATGGACCTGGGGGTTATAAATTTGGTGACTATATTCGTGTTGGATTACCCCTGGCATTAATTTTTTGGATAACAGCTATTTTTATTCTTCCAGTCTTATGGCCAATTTGACAAAATAATTATTATAAGAATAAGATGAAATATGGATACCAGAAAACTATTTTTAAATTTCTTTAAGATGTAAACAATCAAATCCATTTTTGGTAAAATATATATATAGTTCAGTAATTATTTCAGTTTTGAATGTTGAACAATAACCTAGTATCAGTAATCATAAAGAATTACTACAGTCTCGTAGAAAAGTAAATATGATGTTAAAAAATGACAAAGATTAAATCTGAAATAATATCAAAATTACTTTACACTAACTCAAAATCTATTTAATAACTTTAAATCAAATTTTATGGATATTAAACTCCAATCGGAATCACGGCTAGAATCATTTTTGGAAGACCCTGCAAAAGCATTATGGAGACTAGCAATTCCTATAATGTTTGGAATGGGTATTCAAACATTTTATAATATAGTGGATATGTTGTTTATTGGGCGATTGGGTGGAGATGCAATCACTGGTATCGCATTTAATATGCCAATATTTTTTCTGATGCTAGGTCTGACTATGGGGCTGGGGTCAGGTGTCACAGCTTCTATAGCACGATTTATTGGTAAAAAAAATAAGGCTGGGGCAGATAACAGTGCTGAACATGCATTGGCAATAGCAGGAATCATTGCTATAGTTTTTACAAGTATTGGCGTACTTTTTGGTGAGAATATATTATCCTTTCTTGGAGCTGAAGGGAATATCCATAGACTCGCTTGGGATTATCTATCTATGATTGTAGTAGGTTTGCCCTTTATGGTGTTTTCAGGCTTTTTCCGATCTATTTTGGCTGGAGAAGGGGATATGAAATTTCCAATGATGATTGCTGGTTTAGGCACAGTTTTAAATATATTATTAGATCCTATTTTTATTTTTAATCTAGAAAATTATGGTAATATTGGATTTGGTATGGGGGTGAGAGGCGCCGCTCTAGCAACAGTTTTGTCACAACTAATAGTATTCATTATTTTTGTTTATATGCTATTTGTAAAAGATCATGCATACATTACTTTCCGGTTAAAATATTTTTCACCTTCAAAATTAATTCTTTGGGATATTATCAGGGTTGGTCTTCCTGCATCTTTATCAATGGTAATTATGGCGATGGGGCAAGGAATTTTCAATAAAATTTTGATTCATTATTCTTCCCAAGCAGTTGCGGCATATCAAGTTGCAGGCAGACTAGATATGTTGATTTTTTTACCAATTTTTGCGATAGCAGGTGGTATGACCACTCTGGTTGGAATGTTTTATGGAGCTAAAGAAATTGAAGCGTTAAATCATATAATTGGATATGGTATTAAAAGTGCATTTTCCATAACTTTAATTGCTTCTTTATTTGTTTATGTATTTGCGAATACCTTTTCTTCATGGTTTACCAATGACCAAGAAATTATTGATGTATCAGTAAGTTTTTTAAGATTGCTTTGTCTCATTTATCCTTTGGTAGCTATAGCAATTACTTCTGGAAGAGTGATGCAAGGAATGGGTAGAGGATTGCCAGTTTTAATTATTACCATAGTCCGAGTACTGGGAATAAGTGCACCTTTATCACTTTATTTTAGTTTTGTATTAAATAAACCAATTGAGTGGAACTGGTATGCTATGATGATTGGAGCTGGCACTGCATTTTTGATTGCTATAACATGGGTTCGTGTTGAAATAAATAAGATAAATAAACTACATAGTGAAACTATATGAGCCTTTTAACAGATTTTCAGATTCAAAACCTTTTAAAAAATCTTACTGATTGGGAATATATAGATAACTCTATTCAAAAAACTTATGTATTCACTTCGTATATGGATAGTATTGAATTTATAAACCGATTAGCTGAGAAAGCTGAAGCAGCCAATCATCATCCTGATATAATTGTAGGTTGGCGTAAGGTTAAATTATCTTTTACCTCCCATGATCAAGGGGGTGTTACATCTTCATGTATAGAAATGGCGATACAGGCAGACTTAGTATTATAAAGGTTAAATTTTTCTGCTAATTATTAATAATCCTGTACAGACACATGATTTAACTATATCGCCAATTAAGAATGGATAAAAGCCTATAGTTAAGGCTTTTTCAATACCTAAATCAAAGGAAATTAGGTAAAGTACACCAGTTATAAGGATTATTGTTGTAGATACCAAACAAGATATAAAGCTACTTAGGTAGTTTTTCGTAAATCCCTTTTCTGCTAAAAAACCAATTAGGAATACAGCTAAAACAAATCCCCATAGGTAACCACCAGTTGGGCCAATTAGTATGTGGATACCTCCTTTAAATTGCGCAAAAACGGGTATCCCAATTGCACCTTCAAAAAGATAACATAGAACAGCCAACACCCCACGTTGGGCACCTAATAATCCTCCAACTAAAACTACTCCAATAGTTTGCCCTGTTATGGGGACCGGGCTATGTGGTAGGGGGATAGAAATTTGTGCTAATATGGCTATGAATAAAGATCCAAGTAGGATTGAAAAAATATTAGCAGTTTTTTCATCAATTGAAAGAATACCATTATGATTTAAATAAATTGTTCTTGTTTTCATAATTGTAAATTATTCAATATTTATATAATTGGCTTATGAAAGATTACTTTTATTAACCAATTGTAAATGGTATTAGGAATTATACGTGCAATCCAGATTAAAATTTTGTAATACCATGGATATACATAGGTACTTGTGCCCTTATTAATAATTTTAATGAACTTTTTTGCAGCGTTATTTGCCGATTTCATAGGCCATTTTCTTGCAGGTCCTTTCACCATAGGAGTGTCAATAAAGCCTGGGCAAATAGATATAGTTTTGATATTGTACCTTTGTAAGGTAGGACGCCAAGAATCAAAAATCATGCGTATCGCAATCTTAGAACTTGCATAACCCCCATGATAAGGAAGAGGCATAAAGCTTGCGACAGAGCTAATGCATACTAAAGAACCATTTTTCTGTTTTTTCATTATTGGAATAAAAGGCATCAATGTATTAGTAACACCAAGAATATTAGTTGTTAGTATTTGATTAATATTTCTACTAGAGCCACTGTAGAGGTTATCATCACCTCCAATTCCAGCATTTGCGATAACACAATCTATTCCTCCAGTGATTTCAAGAAAATTATTGGCAACTATTTTACATTTTTTTTGGTCACATACATCTAGCTCATAAACAATTGGTTTTCCACCAAGTTTTTCACATTCATCAGCAATATTATTAAGTATTTCAACTCTTCGTGCAGAAATCCCAATGGTACATTTTTGTTTAGCATACATATAAGCAAGTGCTTTACCAATACCTGAAGAGACACCTGTAATAAAAATATTTTTCATAAATTAAACCTGTCACCTTCTCGAGCGACATTGAATCTGTTTGATCTAATTATTTTTGAAGCTGCACCATTTTTCACTATTGCGGGGTTGGAGTGATTAAAATGAATAAAATGAATTTTATTTCTATTTTTTGTATTCAACATTTTTAATGTTTCTATTGTTTCAATAATAAAAGGATGAGGTATTTCACTCATATCTCTATTGGGTAATTCATCTTGAGAATAAAAGGTTCCATCAAGAAGTGCAAAATCTGTATTTAAAACAATTTGAAAAATGTCTTGGTCCCATTTTTCCCATTTATCTATATCAGGTATATAAATTAGTGATTTAGCATCGCTCATGATCCTATAGCCAACAGTCTCTGAATATTCATCCCTATGGGGTACCAGAAAAGGTTCAATAAATAACTGATCACTAAGTTTTATTTCTCGATTATTTTGGATATGAGAGATCGTAATATTATTAAGAGAAATTAGTTGGTTCCATGGTCCATTATTTTTAAGAAATTTTCCCATTTTCGGCATGACATATACAGGGATATTTTTTGCCCCCATGACTTCCCGCCCAAGATGTAATAAACCTGTATAGTGTCCCATATGTGCGTGAGTTAAGAATATACCTGATAATTCACTATCATGGGATTTTTTTAGAATTCTTGTTTGGTATGCAAAATCTGGAGTAGCATCAATGATCCAACTTTTGTTATTGCGTGGGTCAACAATTCCAATGCAAGAGACCTTTTCTTTTAGACCTGATTCCCAAAGATTTTGGCAACAATGTTTTTCACATCCTGCGTGAGGAAAACCACCATCTTGAGCAATGCCAAGGACTACTATGTAAGGAGTCTCTCTTGAATATAAAAAACCAATAATCAGTAATATGAATAAAAAGAGTTTCATAACTTTATTTGAATTTTTCTCCTATACATCCAATATAAAACAAACCAGAATCCTACTACATGTGTCAGCGCAAAAAGTAAAGATCCATTTAAGTCGTCTCCAGCTAGAGGAACAAAAATTGTTTTATAGAGATAATTGTGTGCACTGGTCATCTCTCCATCTAGGTTTAAATTTTTATAGAAACCAATCGTTTTTGCCCATAAGCCTGCCAAGATAAAAAGAAAGATTGAATTTGTACCAAATACTTCGAAAACCCAGAATGGTTTTTTCCAGAGTTTTATATCAATCAAAAATGTAAGTCCTGCTAAAATTATTGCTCCGATTCCTCCTGTGAATAAAACATAAGAACTAGTCCATAATGGTTTATTTATAGGGAAGATAAATCCCCAGACGTATCCAGTAATAAGCAGTATAAAGCCAAAAATAGTCATTCGTTTTGCACAATCTGTATAATTTTTGGTTGTATGAAGCATCCCACCCATTAGATAACCAATAATCACAGTGCCGATTGATGGGATTGTACTTAGCAACCCTTCAGGATCAAAACGAATTCCAAATCCATTCCAAAGATGCTGCTTACCTAAAATGAAAATATCAATCTTTCGTGCCAGATTTGTTTCAAGGCTGTAAACCTGACCAGTACCACCTAACCACATTAATCCCCAATAAAATAATAGAATCCCTGTTAATATTTTAGTCAATTGTCTAAAGTCATACCTAATGATTAGACATGCACTCAGACCATATGCAAGTGCAATACGCTGCAGTACACCCATTATTCTAAATGTTGACCAGTCCCAATCTTGGCGAATAAAAGGGTATGCTTGAAGCAAAATACCTGCAGTGAAAATTGAAAATGTTCTCCAGAATATATGTTTATAAAATTGTTTTGACGGGAAATAATGCCACTTAACAAAAGCAAATCTCATGGAAGACCCAACCAGAAAAAGGAAGAATGGAAAAACTAAATCAGTAAGAGTACAACCATTCCATTTGGCATGTAACAGAGGTGCATAGACGTGTCCCCAACTACCGGGATTATTTACAATAATCATCAAGGATATAGTAATGCCTCTAAAAATATCAATTGAATAAATTCGTCTTGGTTTTGACATATTTAGTGAAGTTTTGATAGGCTTCTGTTCCAGATTAAATAAGAACCTATTAATGCAGCACCTAATAGCAAGACAGCATTTCCAAAGTTTTTGAAAATTAAGTTCCCTATTCCAAATGTGAATCCATATATCATCAATATACCGGCAATCCATTGGAGCAAGAATCCATTACTTACTGGTTGGAGTGTATGTTTAAAGTCTTTTATAACAGGTTTCCACCATCCGCCAGGTTGAACTTTATCATAAAATAATTGTAGTTGATCTAATGGCTCGGGCTTTGTCATAAGAGTAGCAGTTATCCATGTTATAACAGCAAGCGGTACAATAATCATTAGCTTATGATGCACCTGTAGACTGATATTAAATAATACTGGAGCAGATCCAAAAAGTGAATATTCACTCCCATCTGCAATTGTTTGAAAATATGCAATAATTTCTAATGTGCTTGTTATGATTATTGATGTACCAAGTGCTGTAATCTCACTCCACGCATTTATACGCCACCAAAACCAACGTAGGATTAGTACTAGGCCTATTCCTGCACCCATTGAAAAAATAAATTCCCATGCTTTTGAGATACTCTGCATTTTTAATGCAGTAAATGCTGAAAGGATCATAAGAATCACCGTAATGATTTTTCCTACAATAACATAATGGTTCTCAGATTCATTAGGTTTAAAAAATCTTTTGTATACATCATTTATAAGGTAAGACGCCCCCCAATTTAAATGAGTATCAATCGTAGACATGAAGGCTGCAAGAAAAGAAACAATAAGAATTCCTTTAAGACCTGGGCCAAGGAGCGCATTCATGACAAGCGGATACCCTGCTTTCACTCCAAGTTCTGAATATGATTCAGGTATTAAAGGGAACATCGTGATTGAGACAACTGCTACGATGATCCATGGCCAAACTCGCAGGGCATAATGTGCAAGATTATACCAAAGAGTGGCCAATAATGCATGATGCTCATTTTTTGCCGATGACATTCTTTGAATAATATATCCTCCACCATCTGTTCCATGATGACTCCACCACATAATTGTAATAAAAATTAGAAATTTTGAGAAAGGAGACTCCCAGAAAATTGATGTAGAAATATTTGAATCTGGTATAGGCGGAATAAATTTTAAAGTGTTATCATGTACAATACCTGTATCTTGGAGCATCGATAATTTGCTTAGTAATGAGTCCATTCCACCAATATGATTTAGTGCAATTATTGCAAGTGCAATAGAACCAAACATTGCTATAAAGAATTGGACAAGGTCAGTTATAACTACACCCCAGAATCCAGATAAAATAGCATATACGAGAGCAATTACAACGCAGATCCATACTGCATTCCATTTATCCATATTAAGCATAACGGATACAACTGAAGCCATTGCATTGATCACCCAGCCCATCACAATGAAATTATAAAGAATAGAGAAGTATCCTGCCTTAAATGCTCTGAGAAAGGCAGCTGGTTTACCACTATATCTTATTTCTAATAATTCATTGTCCGTCAATACTTCTGCCCGGCGCCATAATCGAGAAAATAGAAAAACCCCCAATAATGAACCCATGAGCAAATTCCACCAAAACCAATTCTGCCAAATACCTGATCCGCGGACAAATTCAGTTATGGCAAGAGGAGTATCGGCAGCGAATGTTGTTGCAACCATAGATGTACCAACAATCCACCATGGAAGTGAACGACCTGAAAGAAAATATTCTTCTGTATTTGAGGCAGCCCTTTTAGAGAAATATATCCCAACTCCTAATGAAAAAATTATGTAGGAGATAATTATTGTCCAGTCAATCCAATGAAGTGATACAGATTCAATCATAAAGTTTTTTTAGAGTTGTAGATAAAAAATAATGTGATAAAATTTTTTTAGTAGATTTATTTTGTAACGCCATTACCAATGCCCCAATCTGGCAGAGACCTACTCCATGCCCCCAGCCTGCTCCTTTTAACGTTATTGAATCTAAATTATTATTTGTATCCAAATTTGGAATAGTTATAAATGCAGAACTATATAAAAATTTATTATGTAGAACTCTTCTGATTTCATATTCACTCACAATGATTGCTTTATAAGGTTTAGTATTTTTAATTCCTTCAATCTTTAATTTTATTATTCTTCCAGAAACCCCACGTTTTAAGGCTTTTATTGATAAAATTGAATCAAATGCAATTCCTAATTTTTTATAGATCATTTCTTTTAATTCAATTATAGAATAAGTGAATTCCCAACGAAAATAGTCACCCTTTTTATCTACGACTCCAATATATTTTTTCAAATTGTTATTACTAATGTATTTATTACTGCAATAACATTCAGGATAAGTTTTCATCCAATGTTCAAGGTCATTAATTTTATTAAAATCTGGTAAATCAATTTTTTCACTATCAGGAATTCCACGCAAATAGGGTTTAGGTTTTTCATCCCAAACGTTTTCATTGTTTTCTGATATACCACCACATGATTTTGAATATCGAGTATCACAAATTTTATTATTAAAAATTAAGAATTGGCCACGAGTCATTTCTACTGAAGACTTAGACGCTTGTGTTAAGTTCTTTATGCCTTGATAACGTTGACAGCAATCATCATTGCATGCATCAATACCAAGAGCAGCATGTTTTTGCTCTGCTGCAGCTACAATCCATGATCTTGCTGCGATTGTTTGTGCTTTTAGTAATGCGGGTGGACATGCATTGCTCATTTCTGATATAGCGACACACATTAAATACATTTCTAATTTAATTTCATTCACTACAAATAGAGAATTACTTCTATTTGAGATAAATAAATTACCAGGAACTTGTATAGTAATATTTTTTTCCCAATGAAATCCACGTCCAGTAGGAACCGGATGAATCAGAAAATATAAATTATGTGTTGATTGTTTTAGTTTAAAATTTTTTAAGTGCTTATTATTAACGATAAGGTGTGTATCTGCTGCAGTTATAGAATATTTTTTCTTTTTATTCTGTGTACTTATCTCTAGTGAATTTTGTTTATCACTGGGAAGGACTATGCCAATTGAGATTGTTGGCTCTTTCTTTGGAATCTCGCCACTTGTTAACATAATACTTTCCAGGCAGCACCCAATGCTGCCGTCCTTCTATCAGAAGAGAAATCAATAATTAAATCTGTACAATTCATAAACATTTTCCCTAATCTGTTATTGTCATTTAATAGAAAATGGCCAAGTCTCTGGCCTATAACTATTTTTTCAATTGATTCATTATTTTTTTGAAAAAACTTAATTCGGTCATCTACTAGGAATGAAAATGCTTCTAATACATTTTCAACAATATCAAAAAATTGATTTGATCTAGATAGTTCAGACAGCGTTCTATATTTAGTGTTGTAAGTTAGATTGTACTTTTTGATTATACCTGATGGAGAGAGCCATGATTCTACAGAGTCACCAGATGGAAGAGTTAATTCCCACGAACGTTTAGGACTAGAATTATGGTTAAAGTCAATCATTTCACCATTAAGAACTAATCCATCTGCTATTCCTGTTCCGCCACCAATATAGATACCATTATTAATATTTTTCATTTTTCCTATAGTTGACTTCCACTCTCCCATAACACAGCAATCTGAATCATTATAAATAGTATTGACAGCATCTAGGCGATTTACCATATTGATAATTCTTGGACCATTTGCTAATACTACGATATCATTTTTATTTTTTATTCCTGGAAAACATAATCCAGTTTGATAACCTTGACACTGAGATAAAGCTTGTTGAATTGTTTCTATAATGATATTCCCTTGAATGATCTCAGAATTTTTGATTGATATTTTTCCAATTTTATATTCATTTCGTTGTATATCTAATGCTACTGGTAAAAAGTTTTTATCCCAGCTTGGATGATTAGAGTAAAGAAATTCTTGATAAATTTTACCTGGAGAGATGTTATTGGATTCAGGATCAAAAATTGCTGATTGGATAAGTACTTTTGTGGCACCGCAGTCAACACCCACTAAAAGATCATTATTCATTGATATTATATTTTAATTTGAGAGTATCAATTCTATTGATAGATTCTAATATTCTAGTTTTTTGTATCTTACCGGTATCAATTAGATGACAAATTGTATGGATTGCTTTAGGAATGTAATCATTATCATAAATAAGATTATTTCCAAGACAAAATAGGTCAATCCCTGCATTAATCATAAGTTCAAATGTATCTTCCATACTATAGTGATCTGAAATAGCACGCATGCTAGGATCATCGCAAATAACTACGCCTTCAAAACCAAGATCAGTTTTTAACATATCAGATATAATCTTTTTTGATAGAGATGCAGGGTATTCAGGATCTAATTTGTTATCAAAAGCATGAGAGACCATTATTGTATCTAAATCTTTAGATTGAATTAATTTATCAAATGGTAAAACATCTTTGACAGTCCAAGTATTTGTAATATCTGTAAACCCTTCATGAGTATCACCCGAAGCCGTTCCAAGTCCTGGGAAATGTTTACCACAGGAAATTATTCCTTTTTCTCGATGAGTACTTATAAATATTTTTGAATGTTCAACTACAGTTTTTGGGTCTTTTGAGAATGCTCTATCAGCCTCACTTATAACGGTACCATCTCCAAAATCAAGGTCTAATACTGGAGCAAAATTAAGATTAATTCCTGCCTCTGAAAGTGTTGATGCCATGGATTGTGAAAACTGTTTTGTTATGAGTGGATTATTTAATAATCCAATATGTTTCCAAGAAGGATTTTCTTCAAAACCATATATTGCTTTAAGCCTAGATGAGTTTCCACCCTCTTGGTCAACTGATATTAAAAGTGGTATTTTAGAGATATTCTGTAATTGTGATGTAAGAACTTTAATTTGCTTTGGAGATTCTATATTCCGTGTTCCTGGTTTCATTTCACTTCCACCGAGTTCAAGATCTATATCGTAAAGAATTACACCTGCAATATTATACTTATCAATATATTTTTTTATTTCAGAACCATTTAATAGATTTTTACCACGAAACCCTGCGATAATTATTTGCCCAACAAGCTGTTCAATTGATTTTGCCATATATTGAAACTAATTTGAAAAATTCATATGTCTAATAAAAAGCGTATAGATTATAAAATTTTATAAACAATTTTACGTATCTTTTTATTTATTATTTTTTATTATTTAGTTGTATAAGTTTAGTTGAACAGATATATTTTTACTTAAGGTTGTTGATAATTATCCTAAAATATTATTATTGAATAATGACTAGAAGTCATCCTACATATTTTGTCTACAGTATTATAATTTTATTTTTTATTAGTTGCTCTCCCATGCCAAATAGTTCAAATAATTGGGCAGAAAAAACTTTAAAAAATTTATCGTTGCGTGAAAAGATTGCTCAAATGATGATTTACCGCATGAACATGAGATTAAAAGATATTCCTGTATCCAAATGGAATGAGATAATGGATTTAATCAATTCTGATGGTATAGGTGGAGTTCATCTATGGTTTGGTGAAGCGAGTAGTTCCTTGATAATAATGAATGAAATGCAGAATGCTTCTAAAGTACCTATTATATTTGATGCTGATATTGAGTATGGACTGCACCAAAGATTCCCAATGGGAACGGAGCTTATGCCTTTAATGGCGATAGCTGCTACAGGTAATCCTAAAAATGCCTATGCAATTGGGAAAATTGTTGCTAAAGAATCAAGAGCAATCGGAGTACATTGGAATTTTTCACCTGTTGTTGATGTAAATAACAATCCTGCGAATCCAATTATTAATGTTAGATCCTTTAGTGAAGACCCCAAAATAGTTAGTCAATATGGTGTAGAATATTTAAAAGGTCTACAGGATAATGGGATGCTTGCAACTGCAAAACATTTTCCAGGGCATGGTGATACAGAAACAGATTCACACTCTGCATTGGCAATGATTCCTAGTGATTCATCTAGAATTTGGTCAGTGGAAATACCGCCTTTTCAAGCAATGATTAATAATGGAGTTGATGCTGTAATGATTGCCCATGTTCATGCACCAGATTACCAGCCTGATGCTTATATGCCTGCATCTATGAATTCCTTTTGGGTAAAAAATATATTAAGAGATAGACTTGGTTTTAAGGGAGTTATAGTAACGGATGCAATGGAGATGGGTGGGATTACGAAAAATTATTCAGATGCATTTGCTTTAGTAGAAGCTGTGAAAGCGGGTTGTGATGTTATTATCCAAAATGATGATTTAATACAATCTATAGAAACTATAGAGAAAGCAGTTTTAGATGGTAGAGTTTCTGAAGATACAATTGATCAATCTGCTCTAAAAATGCTTAAAATGAAAGAAAAGTTAGGTATCCATTTAAGCAATAAAATAAATCTAACCAATGTTCAAGAGATTTTCAGTAATGATCAACATAAAATTGAAGCTAAAAGAATAGCTTCGGAAGTAATCACATGTGTAAAACATAATAAAAACATGCTTCCTATTAATCAGAATATTGACTGGATTGTTATTGATATCTATGATACTGAAAATAATCACTCTATCTCACCAATTACAAAAGGGCTGAAATCCGCAGGTCTAAAAATAAAATCATTTCAAATAGATGAGTCTGATTCAAAAAATATTTTAACTGAAATTCTAAATCAAATACCTCAAAACTCTAATGTAATTCTAAATACTTTTGTAACCTATCAAGCTTGGAAAGATAGGATTTCACTCCCTGAAAATGAATCAAATTTCATAAAAAATATATTGAAGATTACGGATAGAGTAATTTTAGGAAGTCTGGGAAATCCATATATCATCCAAGATTTTCCTGAAATACCAGTATACTTATGTGCATATAAAAATAATTTATTAATGCAAAATGCATACATTGATGCTTTATTAGGGAAGACTACAATTGCTGGAAAATTACCTATTACTATACCAGGGGTTTCAGATTTAAATCAAGGTATAATAATCAAAAAACAAGATAAAAAGAACTCTGTTATTTATTCTAAACCAGGAATCGAGATAAAACAAGTTATCCCATATGAAATAAATGTTAATACTGAACAATTAGTTTCACTATTAGAAGAAGCTGTGCAAAAAAGAGCATGGGCCGGTAGTGTTTTACTTGGCTCAAAATCTGGGAAAATTTTTATTAATAAAGCATCTGGCTATCATACCTATGAAAGAAAAAGAAAAATGAGAAAGAGTGACATTTTTGATTTAGCCTCTATATCAAAAGTAATTTCAACAACCTCATGTGTAATGAAGCTTTATGATCAAAAATTAATTGATTTAGAAGATTTAGTGATTGAATATTTACCAAGATTTAAAGGTTCGCAGGAGCAGTATTTTGATCAAAAATCTAAAACCACTATTAAAAATCTTTTAACCCATACTGCTGGTTTACCTCCATTTCGTCAGTACTTTCTCATGAAAGAGCCACCAGAAGTAATGTTAGATAGTATCTTTAATACAGAACCCATTTTCGGCTTAGAAGATACCGCAGTTTATTCCGATGTAGGGATTATTGTTCTTGGTGAAATTGTTAAAAAAGTTGGAGGTTTATCATTAGCTAAGTACGCAGATGAAAATATATTTCAATCTTTGGGAATGAATACTACATTTTATAACCCACCAAAAGAAAAATTAAATCGTATTGTTCCAACAGAAATAAATATAGAAGGAAAATTAATCAAGGGATATGTACATGATGAAAATGCTTTTGCCTTGGGTGGAGTTGCAGGGCATGCAGGATTGTTTTCTACAACTCGGGATTTAGCTATTTTTTCACAAATGATGTTAAATAAGGGTCTATATGGATGGAAAAGAATTTTTCAATCTGAAACTGTAGAACTTTTTACTCAATACTCGGATACCAATAAAAAAACCTCTAGGAGATTAGGATGGGATGCCCCATCAGGGAAATCTTCGGGAGGAGTTTATTTAAGTAACTCCAGTTTTGGCCATACAGGCTTTACAGGAACAAGTCTTTGGATAGATCCAGAGAATAATGTTATTGTAATTCTGTTAACAAATGCAGTCCATCCCAGAAGAGTAAATAAAATGCCCCTTTATTTTGATTGGCGTCAAAGAATCCATTCAGCCGTTTATGAATCATTGGGTTTGGATCAGAAAAACAAAGATTTAGATTGGAGAAAAAGATGGTGATTTCTTATGCTGAATATTATTAATTCAAATATAAAAAATTATATTGTTTTATTTTTTTTCGTTAGTTTATTAACTGCTCAACGTGTTGTGGGATACTATCCTTATTGGGTCCAAAATACGCTCTTACCTCAAAATATTGATCTAGTAACATTTACTCATATTAATCACGCTTTTGCATGGCCAGATGCAAATGGTGAAATAATCGCTCCGAACAATTCATTTTTTGATGTTCTGACATCGAGCTATATCCATGACCTAGATAGGAAATTCATCCTTTCCTTAGGTGGAGGAGGGCAGGGGCAAGGGTTTGCCACTTCCACCTCAACATATGATATTAGAGCAGTTTTTATTGAGAATATTATTGATAAGCTTATTACCTATGGTTATGATGGGATTGATATTGATTGGGAGCATCCTCAATCAACCGAGCAAAGAAATAATCTCACCCAATTTATTCAAGAATTAGATTCCACATTCAATGCCTTTGATCCTGAGTTATTAATAACCATGGCAGTTCCCATATCAAATTGGTCTGGGCAGTGGTATGATTTTAATAGCCTAAAATTGCATGTGGATTATTTTAATGCGATGACGTATGATATCCATGGTGGGTGGAGTACACACGCAGGTCACAATTCCCCTTTATACCAATCTCCACAGGGTGATCCCGATGGGTCAGTCCAGACAGGGATAAATTATTTAATAAGCAGTGGAATCCCTCAAGAAAAAATAAACATGGGTATACCTTTTTGGGGCAAGCAGTATAATACATCTACAATTAATGGAAATTTTTCTGGCACTGTTGTTGATCTATATTACAATGAAATTACCCCGCTCATTGGAAATGGATGGGTCTACGAATGGGATAATGTTGCTAAGTGTCCTTATCTTGTGAAAGATGATCAAACAAAAATTATTACCTATGACAATCCTCTTTCAGTAGAGTATAAATGTAATTATGCAAAACTTAGAAATCTTGGAGGGGTTATGGTATGGGCATTAGGTTATGATGAAATAGGTGGAGACGAAACTCTCACAGGGGCAATTAATATGCATTGGTTATCTGCATCGAACCGTGATTCTAAAATTTTACCAAATGATGCTAGTCTAGCTGTTTTTCCTAATCCATTTAATCCAGGAACAAAAATAAAGTTCGAATTACATAAAGCTGAAAATATTCGTATTAATATATACAATATTAGAGGGGCAATAATCAGGACTGTAGTAAATGACTATTTTAAAGCAGGAATTCACGTAATGAATTATTATCCAGAATCGAATCATGATAATATTTCTAGTGGTGTTTATTTCTTAGAGTTAGAAACTTCCACAAAAAGGGTAACGAAAAAAATATTATATATAAAATAAATTAATCATAAAGGAAGTATTTAGAAGACTTTTTAATAAATTTCTCTATGTCTTTTTTTTCCTTAGCAAGAAAATTAAACAGGTATTTTCCTGCTTCAATTTCATCAGATGGGGTTCCATTATCCAAATAGTTTGATAGGGATTCATTACCATAGAGTTTGTTAATTATGTTTGGGGTGAATTGAAATTTATTTTCGTAAAGGTTCTTTATCATAAAAAGGCTGTAAAGCCCCATTTCTAGAGATCTGTATTTATATTTATCTGTTACTTCAAAAGAGCTACCGTAACATATTTTATTTTCAAATTTTGGGTTTAGCGCTTTACCAGGTATGGATTCTGGGAAGAAATTAGTAAAGTCAATTTTAACTCCATTAAGACTCAGGTTTTGTAGCCTTTCAATTAGAATTTTAGTTATCCATGGTGCACCGATTTGTTTAAATGGTTTTCTGGTTCCCCGTCCTTCACTGATATTTGTCCCTTCAATGAGACACATGCCTGGATAAATAATTGCAGTTTCTAGATCTGGGATATTTGGAGAAGGTGCAACCCATGGTAAGCCAGTATCATCAAAAAACATTGATCTTTTCCATCCATCCATTTTTACGATGGTTATTTCTTTTGGTGTTGATGATAGCCATTTTTCATTTATTGCCATATTTGTTAGTTCGCCAACGGTCATTCCATATCTGATCGGTATGGGATAATATCCTAAAAATGATTTGAATGAAGTATCAAGTATAGGCCCTTCAAATATTTCTCCTCCAATAGGATTTGGCCTATCTAATACCATGAACTCAATTCCGAAATCTCCAGCTGCTTCCATGGCCATACCAAGAGTTGATATGTATGTGTAAAAACGAGCACCGATATCTTGGATATCATAAATTATCAGATCAATTTCTTTTAGCATTTCAATTGTTGGTCTTCTTGTTGTTCCATATAGTGAGATTATTTCTGGTCCAGATATATTATGATTATCATAGATGACTTTAGCTCCGGCGCTTGCTTCTCCATAAAAACCATGTTCAGGCGCAAATATTGTTTTTAAAAATATGTTAGGGTTGCTTTGAAAAAGTTGATAGTTTTTTTGATTATTTCTTGAGATGCCTGTTTGATTTGTGATGAGTCCAATTGTTTTTCCCTTAAGGTAGCTAGGATAGTCTTCTAACAATACATCTAAACCAGTTCTGACAATATTATTTTTATCAGGCTTAATTGGGCCAAGAGTTACAATGGAATATTCGGGTTTATGATATTTCATCCCTAGGAGACATAGGAATAATAGGATATTTAACTTCATAAATTTAGTTTATTTGTATTATTTACATGATAGTCTGTATAGCTAGACCCAATCCATATTGCTAATATAATAAGTTCAAAAATATTGATTGAAGAAAATTATGGTTTTAGTATAATTAAAGCAAAAATATATAAAAAACGTATTTTGCGATACTCTGGAAATATAGAATGAATTTTCTAAAATAATTATTAATTAATAACAAAATAGGAGTTTAATTATTCATTGGATTGATAATTTAATTATTTTCCTTTTTTTATCAGGTCTCATTGGGTTTGGATGGGTTCAAGGACTGCATAATAAGACTACATCAGATTATTTTCTAGGAAATAAAAAACTTCCATGGGTTACAGTCATGTTATCAATTGTAGCCACGGAAACATCAGTACTAACTTTTATCAGTATTCCAGGTATTGCATATCGTGGGAATTGGATTTTTATCCAGCTTGCCTTTGGCTATATCTTTGGAAGAATTTTGGTGAGCATTTTTCTTCTCCCAAAATATTTCTCGTCCGGGATTGTGTCCATTTATGAGATATTAGGTGAAAAATTTGGTAAGAATATGCAGAAAATTGCATCAGGTGTATTCCTGACAACTCGCATTCTTGCAGATGGTATTAGATTTTTAGCGACAGCAGTTATAATTCAAGTTATTACTGGTTGGTCTTTGCCGGTTTCAGTATTACTTATTGGTATTATTACGTTAATATATTCAGCACAGGGTGGAATAAAGACTATTATATGGGTGGATAGTATTCAATTTGTATTATACCTTGCTGGGGGGATCATCTCTATCTTATATATATTATATAACTCGGATGAAACTTTTCATAATATTTTTTTCAGTTTAAGTGATGCTGGAAAGATGAGGATTTTTGGCCTAAATGGTCATCCTCTTACAGAACCATATTTTCTTATAAGTGCTTTTGTTGGAGGTACGTTCTTATCTTTATCATCGCATGGTGCGGATTATATGATGGTGCAACGTGTACTTACGACAAAAGAACTAAGATCAGGTCAAAAAGCGATGATAGGTAGTGGAATTTTTGTAATGATTCAGTTTGGGATTTTTCTTTTAGCAGGTTCACTAATATTCTATTATTTTGATGGTACCCCATTACAAAAAGATAGGGAATTCACTTCGTTTATTGTGAACCATTTACCGATAGGATTGAGAGGGTTTTTGCTTGCAGGAATATTGTCAGCTGCCATGTCTACACTAAGTTCATCTATTAATTCTCTTTCATCTTCAACCATAATTGACTGGTTTGGAGCACATTCTTCATTAAATCTATCAAGATTGGTTAGCCTGTTTTGGTCGATAATTTTGATTAGTATCGCACTCCTTTTTAATGAAAGTGATTCAGCCATAGTTATTGTAGGTCTGCAAATTGCATCATTTACCTATGGAGGTCTACTTGGTTTATTTTTATTGAGTAAGAGTAACAGAAAATTCCATTCAAGTAGTTTAATTATTGGATTAATTTCAAGTTTTTTAATTGTATTTTACTTGAAGCATCTGGGCCTAGCCTGGACTTGGTTTATAATGATTTCAGTCATGACGAATGTTTCAATGGCATTTTTAGCTGAAGCATTTATTAAACCAAGTGACACAAAGATGATTGCGTTACTGGTAATCATAATCAGTATTTCTTTACTTTATTCTTCTTTTTTAAAACCTATTATACAATCAACTCAAAGATTTTTTGATAATCATAATTCTAACAGATTAATACAATCAGTCGCATATGATTTTTTGAATGGGAAAGAGAAAGAAGACAGATCTAATTAAAACTCCTTGGATTCTAGGGTTAAATTATCCTTTTTACGAAAAGGAATGTCTCCAGCCTTTTTGGGGCAAAATTAACTAAATTTTTATCTAAAGAATTTTCTTTTACCATGCCCCCTTGATGGATAAACTCTTTTCCACCAGTACTTATACCAACATGTGTTACTCTATTATTTTCCCCAAAAAAAAGTAAATCCCCAGGGCGAATATTTTCCCAATTTTTATCAGGGGTTATATCAATTCCTTCTAATGCCTGTTGTCTAGCATCACGTGGCAATTGTATACCATTTGATTTGAATACTATTTGGGTAAACCCTGAGCAATCATTCCCTTTAGAAGAATTGCCACCCCATAAATAAGGCACTCCGGTCATTTTATAAGCGTCCCTAAGGATACTATCTGGGACTGCTAATTTCTCCGGTCTACTAATTATAGGTTTTAAAATATTTTTTGTAACATAACCAGATCTACCATCGGGGAGCAAAATAGATACCCAATCTTTATTTTTAATATTACCAATTAATATATTATTAAGTACAGCATCAGTAATAGGTTGGCTTGTATTATTAGGTAATGAAAATATAGTAGTTTGTAATGTGTTAATAGTGTAGTTAGCATTTTTTACCCAATTATTTTTTAAAACTGAGTCACATATAAACAATCCAGTTTCATTAATCCACCCCACATAATTATAGTGTGTTTGAGATAAATACCAACCAGTTTTGTAACGAAGCAACCTAATAATATTCCCCATTGTAGTCTGATCTACCATTTGACTAGAGTGACTTGGCTTTTCTCGCAAAGGTGTAACGCTTACATTAACAATTGCATAATTATTATTGCCTAGTGTAGGGTCAGGTAGCATCATAAAATTATTAGTGAATTTTTTTGACCTAAACAGTGAGTCACTCATTTCCATCAATTTTGTAAAAGCAATAGCATTAGTGGTGGCACCTTCTATGACCCATTGATTATCTATTTTTTTTAGGCTTGGTGAAAAGACAGAGAGTGATTTGTCAGTAATATATTGTTTACTTATTTCTGAGACCCTTCTATCAAAATCAGAAATAATTTTCTTTTTATCAGAACAATCAGATACTAAAAATAACAGGAATAAGTAAAACAAAAAGCTGAAGATTTTTTTCATTAATTTTTTTCTTCTAATCATGAATAATATTTTGGACTATTTCATTTTGTATATGCTGATAAGGCTCAGAATCTCCAACAAAACCATTAATTAAGATAGAGAAAGCAACAGGTCCATATTTTGGTGAAAAAATATATCCTGATAAATTATTAACACCAGATAAACCGCCGGTTTTTGCTCTGATCATTGCTCCTTCTTTTACCAGCCTATTCTCAAGAGTTCCATTTTCCCATCCTCCTCCTGGTAGGACAGAAATAAAATCATCTCTATGTTTACTGCTATACATCTTAATTAATAATGAGGTCAAGTGATCGGCACTTGTGAGATTATATCTTGATAGTCCTGAGCCATCTGCTAATCGTATCATGGATGTATCTATTCCAATAGAATCAGATAAGAATGATTTAACACGGTTTATACCATTCTGCCAATTCCCTTGACTTTGATTAGTAATACCTATTGTTTTAATAAATAGCTCTGCTTTTAGATTGTCACTCTCGTTCATTAAATCTGCAGTTGAAAAAATGATGGGATTTGAATTATGATACGCAAGAGTGTCGAAGTCTTTTTTTAATGTACCCTTAACCAAATTTTTTACTTTAACACCATAGTTGTTCAGAGACTCTCTGAAGATCGTGCCTGTGAATAAAGTAGGGTCATAGATATTCCGTCTGAGTGTATCACATTTTTTTTTATAAAATATTTCACCACTTATTTTAAAATGATTTGTTCTTGCGACCCAATCACGATCTATTTTTAGTTTTTCTAGTTCAATATTATTTGTAACAGTAAGGGAGTGGTTAGATAATGATATATATTCAGTATATGGGAAATAATTAATATTAGCAGGTTTTCCTGGAATATCTGGGGAAATATAAAAATCTATGCAATTATCATTAACAGTTAGTGCTCCAACTGGAGCAGCATACCACCATGCTCCTTCATCCCACATCCATCCCTTACCAAAATATAATGAGTCCATAGAAGTTGCATCTAAAAATAATGTGTCAACTGTTTTTAAAAATGTGGATGTTATCTTTGCAAGAGAATCTAATTGATCCACAGTGAGATCAGGGTCACCATGTCCCTGTAGTATTATATTGTTTTTATCTCGTAAGATATTTGTTGTAAACATATAATCCTTTCCTAAATAATCTAAAGCAGCTGCGCTGGTATACAACTTATTGTTACTCGCAGGGATTAATAACTTTTTACTATTCAATTCATATAATATTTTTCCGTTAGTCAATGAAATTATTTTTACACCTATTAGAAAATCTTGGTTAGAATCAATGATTATTTGATTCAATTTTTTTTTTAAAGAAGAGACTCCTTGATTTGTTAATAAAGAGGGATGTGGAGTACAGGATAAAAGATAAAAAGTTGTTAAAAAACAAATAGTGTTAAATCTCATGAGAACCATCTTGTACTTTATTAAGAAATGACTCAAGTAATAACACGCTTAGAGATTGTGTCTTACTAAATTGTTTTTCACTTACCCCAATTCTTTGGGCAAATGTTTTTGAAGCTTCAATATGTGGTTGAAAACCCCAAATTGGAAGATGCTTGTGTACTATTGCCTCAATTTTCACCATCGAACTTGTTGCAAATACATCAAAGTTCTCAGGACATTTAGTGACACCTTCTTGGTGAGAATAAATTAAATAATCCTCCTGCGTATTATTTAGCCGGTTATTTTCTAAAATTTTTATTCTTCTAATTCCTCTTTTTTTAGTAGTATTCCATAGATAATCGACTGTTCCTCCAAAAAGGTGTGCCAGAAATTGATGACCAAAACAGATCCCAAGAATTGGGATTCTATTTTTAATGCCTATTTCTATTATCTCCTTGATATTATTCAGCCAATGAAAGGAATCGTGGACCGAAGCAGCACTACCCATAAGAATTATACCGCAAGCATTGTTAATATGCTTTTTCATGGAATTCGGCGAATGTATTTTGGGTAAATGATAGGTAGTATTTATATTGCAGCGCAGTGAAATTTCATTGTAAGATTCTATTTCAGGAGTCTTTATTGCAGGGTCAATGACCATTAAGTTTTGAAAACTCATTAACTATTATAGTAATAGTTTTTTAAAAATGACAATTAGAAATATTTTTTTGTTCAAAGTATCCTTTATGAATAAAATTGTGGAATTTGCATCTGATTGAATGTGATATTATATATAAATTAGGGTATTTAATTGATCAAATACTTCGTGCATTTTAAAATTTTTGCTATTCTATTATTTGCTTTTGGTTCTTGTGCTGACCGTGGACCTTATGATTGGATTGAGTCTCTCCCAGCTCCTTGGACCTTGTCAAATTATCAACTAGATTCATATCTACCACAATTCCATAAAAAGTACCCTGATTATTATGATCGGTTAATAGCTCTTAACCTATGGCGTGTAGGTACTCCTTATGGATTATTTTGTCTTGGTGAAGAGCAGGGTATAGATCTCGACCCAATCATTAGAATTGATAGTTCAGATTGTACGGTACATGTTTTAACGACTATTGCGTTGGCAGAAAGTCAAACATGGCAAGGTGCAAGAGATGCGATGATTGACATCCACTATAAGCCGGATCTCAATGGTATTAAAAAACCTACTTATAAATCTCGCTGGCATTTTACATCTGATCGTTTATTAAATAATCCCCGCACAGTTGATATAACCTCGATTATTGCATCACCAGAAGACGTTGATACAATCAATATTATATTAAATAAAAAAATCGATGGTTCTCAGTTTTTGAAACTTGGTTGGACATCAAAACTATCAACTTACTTTATCCCTATCCAAAATATAGGGGAGCATTTATTATCACAACTCCCTGTTATTTGTGGGATTGCTTTTGTTAAAAAAAACTATTTTAAAAATGGTATTGTTATTGCTCATGAAGGATATGTTATTAATAGAAGGAATCTAATCCATGCTTCATCAGTAGAAAACAAGACAGTCAATGTTAACTTATTGTCATATATTGGGAATGTTAGTAAACCTCGTTTTGATGGAGTGATGTTTTACGAGATCAGGAAAATTTGAAAAATGGTTAATAAAAATCTATCCCAAGTAGAATCTTATTTCACAGATAATAATAAGATATTAAAACAACTTACAAATATTCCATATCTAGTTGTTGATAATTTTCCAGATTTAGGTTTAATTACATCTCTTCGATTTCTAGAATGGATCTTAGAAAATCCCCATGGTGTTATTAGTCTTCCGACTGGTAAAACTCCAGAATATTTTATTAAATGGACTCACTATTTTCTAAATAATTGGGATGTTGATAATGTAAAATCCATTCGACTGAAATATGGTCTAGACTGTAACAAAAGACCAGACTTATCAAAATTACAATTTGTCCAAATTGATGAGTTTTATCCTCTTAACCCTGCGCAGCATAACAGTTTTTATAATTATGTAAGCAAATATTATCTTGAAGGGTTTGGGATTTCCCCTAATAAATCATTATTAATTAATTCAGATTCTATAAAACTTTATAAAGATAAACATTGGAGTTCAATTTTCCCAGATGGAATCATCGATCTGAATTTGCGTTACAGGGATGCCAAAACTGACGCTGAAAAAATGCAAAAAGAATCGATCTATATTATAGATCAATGGTGTAATCAATATGAAGAAAAAATAAGGAATATGGGAGGGATTGGGTTTTTTCTAGGCGGTATTGGTCCAGATGGGCACATTGCTTTTAATATCAGAGGTTCAGATCATAATTCAACAACTCGGTTGATGAAAACGAATTTTGAGACACAGGCCGCAGCTGCCGTGGATTTGGGAGGGATTGAAATTAGTAAAAATCGTTTGGTTATAACTATTGGGCTGGGAACAATAACTTATAATGAAAATGCTACGGTTATTATTATTGCTGCAGGAGAAGCTAAATCAGCTATAGTCAAGGAATCACTTGAATCTCAACAAGATATAAAATATCCTGCAACTGTTCTTCAAAAACTTGAAAATAGCAGATTTTATATAACTATAGGTGCATCAAAAATGCTTAAGGATAGTCAAGATCATTATTGGAAAAAAAATCCTTGGAATTCGGAAAAGAAACAGAGAGCATTATTAAAGCTTTCTAAGAGAAAGAACATTTTTGGTAAAAAACTTCAGTTGCATGATCTACAAAAAGATGAAATTTTTAAAAATATGAATGGGATAAATGAAAAAACAGTTGATGAAATTATCCAAAATATTGATAAAAAAGTCCAACAAGGAATCAAGATTGAAAAAGATGAAACATATTATCACACGGGTCCCCATCATGATGATATTATGCTTGGGATGATGCCTCACATTATACATTTGATTAGGGAACCAAGTAATAGGCATATTTTTGCAAATATGACTTCTGGATTTACATCGGTAACTAATAGTTTTTTAAATAAAGTGATTAAAACTACTTTGGATTTTCTTGAAAAAGGGAAAATTCAGATGATAGACTATCTAGATTTTTTTTCAGATGGTTATAAGTTTAAATGGGATAAGGACGTATACCATTACCTTGACAGAATTGCCGATAATGATTTAAGTGGCCAATTGAGAGGTTTATCACATAGGGTTGTACGCTCAATAGTAAAAATTTATAATGTCCAAAATAAAAACCAATTAATCGAGCAATTAACAAGAGTGGTTAATGAATTAAATGATTATTACGATGGAGAAAAAAATTCACCAGCAATCCAACGGTTAAAAGGAATGATCCGAGAATTTGAAGAAGAGTTAGTCTGGGCAAACTATGGTGTACGTGTAAAAGATGTACATCATCTAAGGCTTGGATTTTATAAGGGTGATATTTTTACAGAACAGCCTCAGCAGAAGAGAGATGTAACACCCATACTAGAACAATTAAGAGAATTTAAACCAACTGTTATTTCACTTGCACTTGATCCTGAAGGAAGTGGCCCTGATACACATTACAAGGTTTTGCAGGCTATTGCAGAAGCAGTTCGAAGATGGAACAAAGATTCTGATTTATCAAATTTAAGAATTTGGGGCTATAGAAACGTTTGGTATAGGTTTGATATGTCAGAGGCAGATTTAATTATTCCTGTGACACTTAATTCTATGGCAATTATGAATTCTACTTTTATGAATTGTTATTTGAGTCAAAAAGATGCTTCATTCCCCAGCTATGAGTATGATGGCCCTTTTTCTAAACTCACTCAAAAAATATGGGTTGAACAGCACAGAGATTTACAACTGATTTTTGGCCGAGATTATTGGTATCAAAATAAAAATCCACATTTAAGAGCAGTGCATGGAGCATTATATTTAAAACAATTTGGTGTAGAAGATTTTTTGAAGTTAGCTAGGCGAATTGAGGATTCCACAGAAGGATCAAATATTCTAAAAGAATCATTTTAAGTCCCTTCCAGATTAGAATTTATTTCATTAGCGGCTTGTGCCTTTTTAGCAAGATAAAACAAATATAACACAGATGTTCTGATTTCATCCTTAGATCCTAAATTATAAAATCCTTTTGGTGGCATTACGCCATTTTCACCTTTATATCCTTCCCAGACACTATTGAAAAGCTCATCAGTTCCTTTTGCGGCGGCTTTATCCCAATATTCTTTCTCCTCAAGAATTACAGCTCCATTGATCCCGCGCCTATGGCATCTAAAACATGCTGTGGCCCATATAGATTCTCCTAAAATAATCTGTTTATTAGTAAGTGACTTATATTCATTAGAATCGTAAATATTTACTGAGATTTCTTTTTTAGCACATCCTGACAGATTAAAAAGAATAACAATATTTAATAAAGCATAAAATGTTTTCATAATAATGTATAGATATTTTAATTAGGGTTTTATTGGATTCCAGTTTTTAGAATATCATGAATATGTACAATACCATCAGGTTTTTTTAGATTTGGATTAGAATAAACAAATAAACTTGTTATGGAGTATTTTTCCATAAGTTCTAGTGCTGAGATAGCTAATGTATCAGATGCTACCCATTTTG
Source organism: uncultured bacterium (assembly GCA_964511215.1). Classification (GTDB taxonomy): domain Bacteria; phylum Fidelibacterota; class Marinisomatia; order Marinisomatales; family UBA1611; genus CAZEER01. Next base: position 57,864 of record CAZEER010000003.1, read on the forward strand.
GTTTTTTAGACATAATGCATTCTGCTGTTTTATCAAAAAGGCTATTATCATTATTTTCTAATCCCCTTCGAATATCACCATCGGTTATAATACCAATCATTTCATTGTGTTTATCTAATACTCCGGTTACTCCAAAACCTTTTTCTGAAATAACTAGTAAAGCATCTTTGATGTTAGAAGAATTATAAACAAACGGAATACGGTTATTTTTATGTGTGAGTTGTTCGACTGTTAATAAAAGGCGCTTACCAAGCATTCCACCTGGATGTATCTCGGCAAAATCTTCCTTATTAAAACCCTTTAACTCAAGTAAAGAAACTGCTAGGGCATCTCCCATAGCAAGTGTAGCGGTGGTGCTGGCTGTTGGAGCAAGATCTAAAGTACATGCTTCTTTCTCAATAGATGTATCCAGAAAAATATCAGATTTGAGAGATAATGTTGAATTTTTTCGCCCAATAAGACCTATTATGGGTAGATTTTTCTTTTTTAATATATCTAGAATCTGAGTTAGTTCTATACTTTCACCACTATTGCTTACAATGAGAATTACATCTTGGTCTGTAATCATTCCCAGATCACCATGGACAGCTTCTCCTGGGTGTACAAATTGAGCGGGTGTACCTGTGGATGCCATTGTGGAAGCAATTTTTTGTGATATTAATCCTGACTTACCTATGCCCGATACAATTAATCGGCCCTTACATTCAAAAATGGTTTGTACTGCTGATTCAAAATATTTATCGATACGATCTTGCATTAAAGAAACAGCTTCTGCTTCAATTTGGAGGACTTGTTTAGCGATAGATTTAATATCAGAGTTTTTCATGATACAAAATTTAATACTATTAACTAATACTACTATTTAGATTTTGATTCAGTTATATATAAAAAAATGAAATATTTATTATTTTTTACTATGTTTAATATGTCTTTATTCGGAACGCATCTGCAAGTGGGTGAACAAGCACCTAATTTTTCTTTAAATGATCAAAATGGTAAAAAACACCAATTAGAAGATTACAAAGGTAAAAATTTAGTAATTTATTTTTTCCCAAAAGCTTTCACTCCTGGCTGAACAAAACAAGCGTGCGGGTTACGTGATGAGTCAATGACATTTAAAGATTTAAATATTTCTATATTGGGTATTAGCTATGATTCTCAAGATCAATTAAAATCCTTTAAAGAAAAATATAATCTACCATTTGATTTTTTATCGGATTCAGAAAAACTTATGGGTAGTGATTATGGTGTAAATAGTTTTCACTTTTTTCCACAGCGTAAGACCTTTCTCATTGATGAAAAAGGGATTTTAATACATATTTTTAATAATGTCGATTTAAATAGGCATCCTAAAGATATTTTAAAAATATTTAATCACCATGATTAAGGAGTAATATATGAAAGTATCTATTGAATATTGCGCAGTTTGAAACTACTTACCGAAAGCTTCCAGTCTGGAGGCTATGTTAAGCGCAACTTTTTCTGATATTGAAGTAAAACTTGTATCTAGTGGCGGGGGTGTTTTTGAAATAATGCTAGATGACCAATTAATATTTTCAAAAAAATCCTTAAATCGCTTTCCAGAACATGGAGAAATTGTAGATTTAATAAAAGCAGGATGACTGTAGATTGATTTCTGAAATTGATCATAGTGGGAAAATTTATACTGTAAATCTTGAATCTGGGATTGATTTATCAATCCAAAATAATTTTTCGGGTGATGCCCCAACCTTTTTTAATTCGAATCCTCCTACTATAAGACCCGCACAATCAAAGAATTTTATTGGAGATATCGGTCAGGGGGGTAGCTGTAATGTGCCCATCACAATGTTAAATATTCATTGTACAGGGACTCACACTGAATCTATTGGTCATATCAATGACTCTGGTGTTAGAGTAGTAGATGTTTGTCCCAAAGGTTTGATGACAGCTTTATTAATTACTGTAATACCACGGAAAATAAATGAGACTAATGATTCTTATCATTCTAAATTATCTAATGAATTAGTCATAACTAGGGAAAGTATACAAAAACAATTAACAGCGAATGTGGAAGGACTTATATTAAGAACCCTACCCAATAATCAATCTAAAAAATCAAGAGATTATGATGCAGAACCAGCTCCATTTTTTACTAATGATGCTATTGATTATATACATGATGCTGGTATAAAACACCTACTTGTAGATATCCCATCAGTGGACAAGGCTGATGATGGAGGAATGTTGGAAAATCATAGAAGATTTTTTAAAAATGGAGCAACAATTTCAGAATTATTATTTATCCCTGATATTACCCCGGATGGATTTGGTTTTTTACAAATCCAAATCCCAAATTGGGGATTAGATGTTGTCCCAAGTCGTCCGATATTTTATCCTGTGTAATTTTCATTTTTTAAAATGTATAGTTCTATTTGTAATTTTATGATTAATGCATGAATGAAAAAGGATCAAAATGAGTAAAGATATTAAAAGTGTAATAACCTGTGACATTGATGGGAAAGTAGAAACATTTAGCGATGGTGCTGCTGAGCTTTTTGGTTATAATGCAGATGAAGTTATTGGTAAAATGAGAGTTAGTGATTTTAGCGATGGTCAGATTGTTCTTGGCCACGTTATTGGTTGGTTAGATGAATCGGTTAAAAAGGGTAAGTGGGAAGGAAATACCACATTTTTACATAAAGATGGTAGTGAGATACCATGTCGTATCAAAATTACTCCAACTAGAAATAAGGATGGGGAACACATTGGTTATTGTGGTGTCACAACACCACTAAAAGATAAAACACCTGATGAAGTTAGACCTAAAATAGATCTCATGACTAAAATATTTACATGGGTCATTATCATGCGCATGCCCTTTTTGTCGGCCACTTTTGTACCTATTTTTGTCGGAGCTGCAGTTACAAAATTTATGGGATATACAGTTGATTGGGCTTGGCTTGGTCTAACGTTACTTGGTGGTTCTCTTCTGCATATAGGGACCAATACATCTAATGATTATTTTGATCATTTGAGTGGTACAGATGAATTAAACTACAACTATAGTAATAAGGGGTTGAATGGTGGAAGTAGGGGTATTCAAATGGGCTTAATTTCGCCTAAAGGAGTTCTCACAGTTGCTATTATCGCATTTACGCTTAGTGCTATTATCGGCGTTCCACTTATACAGAAAGCGGGTGCACCAATCCTCTGGCTAGGATTAATTGGATTCTTATCAGGTTTATTTTATACTGCACCACCTTTTCGATTTTCATCCAGAAAAGGAATAGGCGAACTACTTATTGGGTTAAATTTTGGTCCTTTAATGGTAGCAGGGAGTGCACTTGTCCAAACGGGTCAGTTTTTACCTGAGGCATTTTTGGCGGGGATACCAATAGGATTTCTTATAGCTGCTGTTGTATATGTGAATGAGTTTCCTGATCATGATAGTGATAAGGCAACAGGTAAAAATACTTTGATAGTCGTCTTTGGCCCTGAAAAAGCCAGAGCTGGTTACGTATCTTTGGTTGTGGGTGCATTTTTAAGTATAGTCCTACTAGTGTTAAACGGTACATTCCCATCTATGATTTTAATCACATTATTAGGCTCGTATTTTGGAGTAACATCTATTCAAACATTATATAAATATTATAATAATAGACTTCTTGAACCGGCAAATTGGGGAACTATTATAATGCACAGTGCAACAGGAGCCTTGCTGTTTATAGGGCTCTGGTTGGGAAATTCCTCATTATAAATAATTACATATAAATAAAAATAATTAAAAGCTTCTTCTTCAAGGGGCTTTTTTTTATTTGCATAGATTTGAAACTCTTTGTAAAATACTTACGAGTAACTTACGAGTATTATGTTAATAGGATTAGGAAATGAAAAATATATTTAAAAAACAAAATCAAGAAAAAGTATCTGAGGCTGTAATTCGTGCCGTTTCCAGATTAAATAAATATGAAGATCAGAAAGTATCTCATTCAATAGTATGGGATGGTAAATCGATTAATTATATATCGCTCACCTCATGAACAAACATCTGTCACCAAAACTGAAAAAGTTTCTAGATTTTATTAAGCAATTCACGCTAATTCATAGCCATCCTCCATCTTACGAGGAAATTATGTCAAATCTAGGATTTGGATCGTTGGGGACAATCAATTGGTATGTAAAAACCCTAGAAGAACAGGGTTACTTATCTCGTGTAAAAGGTCCCAACGGCAAGCGAGCGCTCATCTTAAGTCAAGAAGAGCATGCTACAACTACAACATCTTGTTTGCCGCTACTGGGACTCATTGCCGCCGGAGAACCTATTGAAGCATTAGAAAATCCTGAAATGGTTGATGTTCCGCCATCTCTGTTGCATCCGGATAATTATATTTTACAGGTAAGAGGAGATTCTATGATTGATGAACAGATTCATGATGGAGATTATATTGTTGCGAGGAAAACACAGACTGCCCGTTCGGGGCAGATTATTGTAGCTCTTATTAATGGAGAGGCAACTCTAAAGTGTTATATTAAAAAAAATGATGGGGTAGAGCTTCATCCCCGTAACCCAGATTATCCGATTATAAAAATTAATCCACAAGATAATTTTTACATTAATGGTGTACTACTCTATTCTTTTCGAAATTATTTGAATTAAGTAAATCTTTTATGACTAGCCAAGACGTTTTGCATATGCGTCTTAATAATATGGAAATTCAGGCGGAGCGGATTATAGACCCAAGTCTTAAAGCACGTCCGGTTGCTATTATTTCTTCCCATAATTCTAATGGAAGTATTATATCTTTATCTTCTGAAGCAAAAGAAGAAGGATTACACCGAGGCATGAAAGTTTCATTGGTACGGAAAATGAGTCACAGTACCCAATTATTGCCTTACAATCATTCTCTATATGATCGGATTAATTGGTATATATATCGCGTTGTATCTTCTTATACACCTGTTGTTGAACCACATAGATTGAATGAATTTTTTTTGGATATGGGTGGTATGGATTCAATTTATGGTAATATAAAAAATGCAGGTCTTGATATTATAAAACGTATAAGAGATGAAATTAGTATTTATGGGACAATTGGTATTAGTAAGAATAAATTAGTAAGCCAGATTATAACTGCCGTTATTCCAGATGAAATTCATAAAATTGATAGCGGATATGAATCTCAATTCCTTGAACCTTTAAACCCCAAACTACTACCTGTAGTACGTATAAAATCAATTCAATGCATTCTTAAATTTTTATTAATCAAACAAATATCTCATATTCAAATTATGGCAGAGCAATCAGAAGAGTTTGATATATTATTTGGGATATATGCAAAAGTACTTAGTAAAGAAGCTCAAGGTTATGACACATCACAAGTAAAATCGTATCGTTCACGCAATCACATTTTAGAACAGAAAATATTACCAGAAGATACAAATGACCAAATGATATTGGATGGAATAGTAAAAGATTTATCAGAACGAGTTTCTTTTAAACTAAGAAAACGTAAACAGATTGCAGATCGTGTTCAATTAGAGATTCATTATAGCGATGGATATAATATATGCTATAATGGAAAATTTGCAGATATTGATGATATGTCTGTATTTATGACTTGTAAAAAACTATTTAAAAATGCGAACCAAAGGCGTAATAGAATACGTTCAATATTGATAGATGTATCAGAATTTCGTCCGTATGCTGATCAAAAAAATTTATTTTTTACAAAAGAAGGTCATAGTATGAAAGTATCTCGGGCAATAGATAAAATTCGTGCAAAATATGGATTTGACAGTATTCAAACTGCTAATGTACTTCGAGTGTTAAATCATCAGTAATGTTCATTCATTTAAATATTCATTCTATTTATTCTGCAATGCGAGGACTTTTATCTTTACCTGATTTGATGAATGCTGCGAAATCGTATGATATGGATACATTAGCTCTTACAGATGTTAATGGTCTGTTTGGTTTTATTCATTTTGTTCAGCATTGTCATGAAGCAGGTGTCAAAGCTATTGCGGGAGTTAACTTGATGACTATTACAGATGAAGTAATCATATTAGTAGAGAATCAGTATGGTTATGAAAATCTTTGTCGGATTATATCCAGTATCCATGATAATTCAGATCAAGATATTTCTGATATTTTAAAAAAATATTCATCAGGCTTATTTATGTTGGCTCATAATAGATCAACGTTAAAAAAACTACATTGTTTTATTCCAGATACGCATTTATTTGTAGAGCTGAGACCAGGGCTTTCAGAATTAGAAGCAGAACAATTATCAAAAGAATTAAAATTAGAGATTATTGCAACAGGAGATGTGTATTTTAGATCATATGTAGACCATCGATCCCATAAAATTTTACGTGCTATAAAAAATAATACTACAATTGAAAATTGGGATATAACAGATTGTAAATCGGAACAGAGTTGGTTCCGCAGTGAAAAGGATATGGCCGTACTTTTCCCAAATAGCTTAGATGCAATCAACAATAGTCGCTATTTAGCGGATCGTTGTAAAACAGATTGGTCTTTTGTGAATACTGTTTTTCCAGGTCTATCACTTAAAAATACCTATCATGCTAATAAAAAATTAAAAAATAAAGTCTATGCAGGTGCAAAAATCCGTTATGGTGCAATTAATGATTTAATACAATCTCGTATTGAATATGAATTAGAACTGATTACCCAAAAAGGATTTGCACCTTATTTTCTTATCGTAGAAGACATTATAATACAAACTCAATCGACTATTGGAAGAGGATCGGCTGCTGCATCGATTGTTAGTTATTGTCTTTTTATTACTCAAGTAGATCCTATAAAGTACAATCTGAAATTCGAGCGCTTTATTCATACGGAGCGTGAGGGCATGCCTGATATTGATATTGATTTTCCATGGGATGAGCGAGATAATATTTTGGATTATGTATTTACTAAATATGGAAAAGACCGAACAGCAATGGTCGCCAGTCAGGTTTTTTTAAAATCTCGTTCTGCAATTCGGGAAGTTGGAAAAGTGTTCGGCCTCTCTAATGAAGAAATAAAAACAATTACGAAACGTATAGGGTGGTATAATTCTAATCAAGACCTTGAATCTCAAGTACAAACAGATCCACGTTTTAGTAATATAGGTTTAGATGAAACATTAATAGAAGTATTAAGAGAAAGTAAAAAAATTATAGGTGTATTACGTCATGTATCTGTGCATCCTGGAGGAATAGTTATCGTTCCTGATGAGATTAGAAAATATGTACCAGTACTCATGGCACCTAAAGGAGTTCAGATTGTAGAATGGGAAAAAGATCAAGTGGAGGATTCAGGTTTATTAAAAATTGACCTTTTAGGGAATAGGAGTTTAGGAGTGGTGCGAGATAGTATACGTTATATTAATCTCAATTATGGTGAAAATGTGGTTCGTAGTAAATATTTAAATTATCATCAGATTCAACCATTGGATGATCCAAAAACAGAGCATCTCATGAAAGAAGGGAAGACAATGGGTGTCTTTTATATTGAAAGTCCTGCAACTCGACAGCTTTTGGCAAAAGCGAAGATGGTGGATTTTGAGCATGTGGTAATTTATTCATCTATTATTCGTCCTGCAGCCAATCGATATACGAATCTGATGCTATCTAGAATACATGGTGCAAAATGGAATTCAATGCATCAGGATTTAGATTTTTTAAATGAAAGCTATGGAATTATGGTCTATGAAGAACAGGTTTCGATGGCAGTTATGACGATGGCGGGATTAGGTTATTCAGATGCAGAGTTGCTCAGAAAAACTATGAGCAGAAATTCCATGCAGTATCTTGTATCACATTGGGAAAAACAATTCTCTCGTGGCGCACTTCGTAGAGGATATTCATCTAGTTTAATTAATAATGTATGGGATATGATCAAATCGTTTATAGGATACTCTTTTTGTAAACCACATTCAGCATCGTATGCAATGCTTTCTTTTACCTGCGCATATCTTAAAGCTCATTTCCCTGCCGAATTTTTATCGTCTGTGATTTCTAACCAAGGTGGTTTCTATTCATCTTATGCGTATATGAGTGAAGCACGTAGGTTGGGTATTCAGATTGTATGTCCAGATATTAACAACAGTTATTTTGAATGGAGAGGATCAAAAAATAAGATTCAAATGGGATTTATGAGTATTAAAGGATTGCAAAAAAAAACAATAGATTTAATTTTAGATGAGCGTAAAGCAGGTTATTTTGATTCACTAAATGATTTTTTATTTCGAGTGGATTTGAATATGACCGATGCAATGGTTTTGACCAATGCAAGTTGTTTTAACATCATCGCATCAGAATTAAGTCACCAGGAAATAGCATATAAAATTGCTGGTTTTTATTTACAAAGTGGCTCTCGCAGACTATTCAATAGATCTCATATACAATCAAAATTAACAATTGATGAAAAATACAAATTGGAGTTGGATATATTTGGTTATCCGGTATCTATTCATCCCATTACCAAATACAGGCCTATACTAAGTTCACGTATTCGATATGCTAGAGATATTCCAAAATATTTTGGCCAATCTATCTACCTTACAGGAATTTATATTACACGTAAAGAATCCATCACTCATCAGTCAGAACCTATGCAATTCCTAACTTTAGAAGATGAAACTGATTTATATGAATGTGTTTTATTTCCTGAAGTGTTTAAAAAATTTGGTGATTTATTTTACTGGGAAACATTATTTATCATCAGAGGAACGGTAGAAAAATCTTTTGGGGTATATAGTATTATTATTGAAAAAATGGGGAGTCTACAACAGTGGGTGCATCGATTAGGTCAAAGTAATTCTTTTAAAATTGTATAATAATTAAACTGAAATAAATTTATTCTAAAATAACCCAATCATAATCAGCATATTCTGTAACATGTTTTCCATTGGAGGTTGCATATAAGCCACAATATGTCCCTGTATAGCTTTTACACAAAATAACATCTGCATCATTTTCAGCGAAAAAATGAAAAGTTTTACTATCATCAATGGAAAAGAAATATTTATAGACTTTATTATCGGATGTGATTTTAAAAATTATAGAGCCCTCATAAGATGGTAAGAAATCTTTTTTAATGGTAATTGGTAGACTATTTTTTTCTTTGACAACCAGTTTGAGTATATAATTTTGTTTAGTTTTTTCAATTGTATATGTGATATAATTATCATCTTTTTGAAAGAGGCTGATTCCAGATTGCACTTGATCTGATTTTGGATTAAATAACATTTTTGCAGTAAAACTAAATTGACTTTCTTTTTGCCTAATACCAAGAATGCTACATCTAGATCGTTCTTCAATAATATTTGGACTTGCAAATAGGCGAAGAAAACCTTTTTCAGTTTTCATTTCATACGTATTAAAGTTTGGTACACGACGAAAATTCCATTCTAAGTCTAGCTTTGTATTTCCAAAATCATCTAGAAATCTTTTTTTTATATTTTGAGTGGAATTGGAGAATGGAAGAGGATAATATTTTTCCAATCTCCCAGTAATTGGTGAACAGACAGGCCATTCATAATTGACTCTACGTAGTTTTTCAAAATGATCTTTTTTGGATAATTGCGACCATTCTGTGTCAATACTATCATATTGCCAATCAAAAGATTCTTTCTCCCAAATTACGGGAGCTAGGTGGGTTTCTCTTCCCATATTAGAGAAAGTTTTAATTTCTGATCGGATTCCAAGTATTACCATATACCATCTATCATTAGCTAATTCTATTAGGTCCCCATGACCGACACTATTAACCCAATAATCATTTGACAGATGACGAGAAGTTAAAATTGGGTTCCTGTCATTTGGAACGTAAGGACCAGTGATTTTACTGCTTACAGCAACCATTACTCCATGGTTTAGGCTGGTACCACCTTCTGCAATTAACAAATAATAATACCCATTTCTTTTATAAATATGAGGGCCTTCTGCCCAAGTACCAAAATATAGAGCGCCTCTCCATAAAAAATGTCTTTTCCCTATTAAAGACCAATTCGTAGGGTTTAATTCTTGTAACCAAATCTCGCCTTCACCATTAAACTTAGGGTTATCTGGAGAATGGGTGCCTACATACCATACTTTATTATCATCAAAAATTATATCAGGATCTATTCCGGGTGCGCCATCTATTATTTTTGGATCTGACCATGGACCTTCAATATTTTCTGAAGTGATAATAAAATTTATCATTTGAGCTGGTTCACCTACTGCAGGGCTATAGACATTAGTGGTAATAATATAAAATAAGCCATCGTGATATCGAATGGACGGGGCATGTATTCCTCCATTTGATTGAACATTTATTAAATTCATTTTACCACTGCACTGTGCTTCTCGATGAAGGCCATAGCCAACCAGTTCCCAGTTTACAAGATCCTTACTATGATGAATGGGAAGTCCTGGAAAATATTCAAAAGAGGAATTAACAAGATAAAAGTCCTCTCCAACTTTGCAAATAGATGGGTCAGGATAACTCCCTGAAATGATTGGATTTGAATAGGTCGTATTATCTGTTTTTGAACATGCATTGAATGTAATTGCGAGGGGGACCATTTTTAATAAAAAAAGAAAAATGTAATATAAATAATTCAAATTAAAGTTTTCCACTTAGTATAATTTTATTACAAAACAAAAAGCCCTGTTAACAGGGCTTTTTATTTAACTAATTATAATTTATTTCAAAAAAGTCATTTTCTTTATATCCCGAAATTGTTTGCCTGCACTTATTTCGTAAAAATAAATACCAGTCGTCACTTGCTCTCCATATTGGTTCTCACCATTCCATTCAAATTCATAATTCCCGGCTTCGAGCTTTTCATTACGATATTCATAAATACGTTGCCCAAGTATATTATAGATATTTATTTGTACATCCATATTGGCAATAATTCCAAAAGTAAATGAAGTGGTAGGGTTAAATGGATTTGGAAAATTATTACTCAAGAAAAATTCATTTGGGATAGTACCAGAATCTATTCCAGCCAAAGGAATACAAATTGAATCAGGGTTAAAGTCTTCCACGGGCATTGGAGGGTCAGGTTGCCAGTGGTCCATGGGAAAAGTGTAATCTCTCCACCAGCAGTCATTGTTTGCATTTGCGTGATGATATCTTGCTCGAGATCCTCCAAAACCAAATCCTCCACCTTCTTCAACATATGCAAGCTCAGATACATCATAGAAACCCCAGGTATAGATCATATGCCAGGGAAAGGGACCAATAAATGTAGGAGCCGCAGAGTAAGTACCATCACCATTAGCCGTTGCCCACATTTTATGATCACCTCCACCGAGACCTTGTAATAATTTTAGCCAATGATCTTTTAATGATAGATAAACAGAATCCTCCGCAGGATTAAAACCAAGTGAATCTGCTCCTGTCATATCTACATTGAAGGTCAATGTAATTGATTGTCCGCTAGGTACTACACCTCCTGCAGGTAAATCATAATATCCGGCTAAAGGTAGCTCCAAGAGCCCAGTATCATCTTCTATACCAAGCTCAAAAACTCTATTACCTCCGCCATATTGGGGGGAATTTTCCCAACCTATGTAATCAGGTGGGTCACCATAAGTTATACTTAAGTATTCCACTGATGTTGAATCAAGGTGCATATAATATTTATATTCAATTGGAGCGGTTGGGAACCCACTTATACTGACAGCGATACTAAATAAATTTGTTCCCGGAGTACGGGTCATTTCACAATCGGCAGGATCATCACAATCCCATCCATTAAAACCACCCCGCAATTGCATTTGATCGCCTCTAGAAAGGCTAAATACTGGCATTCCGGATGCACCTTCTTCATCGAGCCATTCGGTCATGTCAACTGAGAAAATCACGGTTTTGGTAATTGGATCACCTTGATATGGAATAGTAATATTAGTAGATCCTGTGATAGAACCATCATCCTCAATAGTAAACTCCTGATTAGGCTCTCCAATAATATTTAATAACCAGTTACCATACCCATCGCTACCATCACATATATCACATGTGGTACCATTGCCATTATCGGTATCAATTGCACCCCATTCATAAGAATTTGGTCCAATTACGTTTTCTAATACAGTTGTCCAAATTAAATCACCTGCTGTTTCATCGCCATTAGTACCATCATCATACCCTTGTACCACAGCCCAATTTGTCATAGTACCTTTGAATCTTATATCTTGGAACCCATTACCTTCATCGGTAAGAGTAAGGATTACTGTTGAATATACAATGTCATCATTTGTGGGAGGTTCATTATTAAAATATGCCCAGGCCAGTGTGGTATCTACTGAGCTTGTGAATACTCTATTATTGATACTTTCCCAACCGCCGAGTCCATGCTGGAATTTATAGGAAATAACTGTACCACCTTCCGGATCAAAAGAAAAACTTCCAGACCAAAACTCAGAATCATCTTCTTGAGTCAGTGGTTCCCCTTCCCAGCTATTCATGTATCCAGCAATATACATAGTGTCCCCGTCGTACCCAAGGATACCAGCAGTGCTTACTCGAAAAAAGACATCGATACTATCCGTTTCAGTAAAAGGAGGTGATGTACCATTTTCCCAGTAATCATATGCAAGAAATGTTTCTCCTGAAACGGTAAGTGCTCTATTATCTGTTGATTCCCATGTCTCGGAATCAACATTGTCGATAACCACATACTTATATTCGTATTCGCCATCGCTAAGAGTATCACTTGTGTAGGTCCAATAGTCACCACCCATATTTATCATTTGCCATTCATTACCAGACCAGTCATTCATGGATCCTCTTATAACCAGTGTATGGGTAGAATCGGCAAACCCAGGTGCAGTGCAGGTGTTTAAGTTGAATTCTACACCTGCGAAAACAAACTGAAGATTTAGGAATGTAATAATTAAAGAAAAAGATATGCGTACCATTAGTTTATCCTTTTTATTTTGCAAATAGTATAAAGATAGAGTGCCAAATTTAATATAAAACCTCTAAGCTAACCTGATGGGTATTGCCAAGATATTTTAAAATCTCAAAGCAATAATTAATTTTAAGCTTTTGTTTAATAAAAGAAGGGGATTTAATACCAATCCCATAAGCAAATTCTTTTTCACTGTTATCTAAAAAAATTGAATTAATCCCCCCTGTTAAGCATAAGACATCATCTAATAGACCAATTTCAATGCCGGTATTTACATAGTTTTTATTGTCATTAGGACTATTTGAGTCTAATGCCCAGGTAACTCGAACTGAGTTATTGATAAGTATATCATCTGATATCCCCACTCTAAGTATAAGAGGAAGATCAAACTTATCTGTTGCAAGATAACCAGTAACACTCTCATTATTTCCATCTATTGTTTCATCGATATCAATAGGGACAAGAAGATCATCACCAGTCATTTTCATTTTTGGTCCAAAGTTGCTGATTGATGTTCCCAACCTAAATCCATATGGAGTCTCAAAAAGTGTCCCTAAATCAAGAGCGATTCCATTTGCATAATTATTTGCAATTTTTTCTTGTATTAATTTGCCATTAAAACCTATAGAAAACCGATCTGTTAAATTGAGAGCATACGTTAAACCAAAAGAATGATCGGAGGCTGAAAATGTTTCGCCTGTATCCTCATTCCCATAACGAGTTACTTCCATGTCATCCATTGTCACAGAGGTAATGTTAATACCAAAATAATGATTCCCTTTTACTGGAATAGATGCGCTAAAATAATCAAAGGATATGTCAGCAATCCAGTCAGAGTGATTCACATATACATTTTTTAATTTATGAAATCCAATTCCTGCGGGATTCCAATACATGGAAGAACCATCATTTGCGATAGCTGTGAAAGCACCACCCATTCCAACTGCCTTCGATCCAATGTTTGTTGATAGAAATTTAGCTGCCATTGTTCCAGTTTTATTTACAGCATATATATTTGTAATAACAAGGCTTAAGATGGTATATAGTTTGATACTTTTCATTTTATTATAGCGAGTTTTCCTATTTTTTCGCCAATACCTTCGGCTTCTATATGATAAACGTAAATACCATAGGCAGCTGTTAAATTATCTTTGGTTAAAAGGTCCCAAGATCCACTACCAAAGTTTATATTTGATTTATGGTAAATTGTTTTCACCAAATCACCTGAAATGGTAAAAATACGTATTGTGCAGTTCTGAGGAAGATATCTAAATTGAATTTCTCGTGGTCCTCTTCCAGAGGTAAAGGTGTTTTGCCCTTCAAAGGCACTTGTTGCGTAATATGGATTGGGGACAACCTTTATTTTTTTAAGATCATCTCTTGCTTGATTGACATCAATGAATGGTGAAACAGTATTAAACTCATAAATATCTTCTGTTAAAAATGGTTTCTCAACTATAATGAATGCGGTGTCATTTGCTATAGGTTCATTATAAATAAGAGTAGAATCATTTGGATGAAGATTCATATAGAATGCCCATGATGGCCAGGGGTTGCCATCATCATCTTCATAATCCATAAATACTATCCAGTCACTTTCTCTTGAACCATCAGCGTTAAAATAACCATCAGATGCGCCAATAGGAATGACGTCAATAAAACCAAAAGGTATTTTAACCCAATCTACATCATTATCGCCTGTAAGTGAAATTCTGCGCTGTACAAAAAAATTAACAGGCTTTCCTTCATATAAATAACCCGGGAAACAGGTTGTTGTATTTGGAAGATAGCGCATACATAAATCAATAGATGAATCAGACTGTTCATTGGTGAATACAATTCTATAATCATAGGGTAGTTGTGTACCTACGACATTAAAGGTAGCGTATCTAAAAAAATTAAATGACCAAATACTGTCACGTGACCAGTATGATTTTTCTTCATTAAATCTTAATTCTTTAATATTCTCAAAGGCTAATCTGAAACCATCAATTACCTGTCCATCGTTTGCATTTAAATAATATTCATTTTCAATTAATGTATCGGGAGATTGTGGATCAGTTACATTAGTAAGATAATAGGATTTTGTTGTTATAGTATCATACCCAGCGGGACCTTGCTGATTTGCAAGAATTGTATCAGTAAATGTTATCTGATAAGTATGATTATTTCTAATATTCATGGGGTTAATTATTTCATAATAAATTTTGCCGCTTGATGTACCACTTACATGTTCAATAGTGTCGCCTGAAAAAACTGCATCATTGTAGCCTGCGGCCGGTGGCGAAGGAGTTACTGCAACTACATTAGGTCCAAGTTCTATCTCACCTGTTAATGAATTAACCCTAAGCCTCATTGGAGAATCACTGGGTATAATATCATTTGATAGATCTCCACCATAATCGTATGAAACCACAGCGTAATAATATTTTTGACCATTGACTACATTATTGTCAACATAAGAATGCTGAAGACCTGTGTCATCTCCAAGATAAAATTTAATTCCATTCAAATCGATAGGGTGCCAGCCAGTTTTTCCGTTCATTAGATCCCACTGTGCCTTTTCACCATTTTGTGAGTAGGGTTCTAGAAATGTCAAGTTTCCTTCTCCATCGGTTATGGTATAGGCATCATTAAATTCAAAATCTGTTGATTTATAAATCTTATATCCTTCAAAATCATAGAGATCAACATTATTTGTTATTTCACCCATGTATCTATCTTTCGATAATTCAGATTTTGTATCCCAATAAAGTGTGACGGTTCCATCATCTGTAACTGCTGTAACATGGGGAGGATCAGGTGCCTTGGCAAATTGGTAATCAAAATCATAGGTAGTCTGAGCAACTGCTTTATTTCTTAGTGCATCTTCGACATCATTTCCTAATGCTACAGACATTGCAATGCGTTCAGTTTGTCCTGCTTTTAATGGAAAAAATCCAGAAGTAACAAACAAATCATAGTCACCAGGTGGTTGCCCACCAGCAGGAGGCTGCCAATAACTTCCGGGTGTCATATAAAAGAGCCACATATATCCATCACTCGATAGTGGGATGGAGCCAGCAGGATCATAACCTACCGCAGTCAAACCCATTTGATCTGACTCGGCAACATCTGTTTTATCAATATTGGGTTCACCAGGAAAACCTGATCCAGATCCAGAAGTTGGCATTTGATCTCCTGCACCTGCATCGAACCCTCCAGATTCATCACCATTAATACCCACATCGTCAGATAGTTCCCAGTCTCCATCATTGTCAATAAAGTCATCTCTAGACTCGTCTATCATTTCATCAATTCCTTCATCAATTCCTTCGTCGATTGCGCCATCACCGTCATTATCAATTCCGTCGGCAAAAGGCTTCCCTATATCTTCAAAGTCTAAATTATATAGGATTATATCGGTATTAGGAACAGAATATCTAAGCCAAGGATCGTTTTGAGCCTCAAGAACCATATTAGAATCCACCAAAGGGCTATTAATATCAACTCCATTACCAAAAGGGTATTCAAGAAAATATGGATCTTCTGGATCAGCATTATTATCAATTCCATCTGCATATAGAAGACCAAGATCATTTTCATCCAGTCCAATAATATGTATAATTGAATCTTGTATATCATCACCTAATGGTGGCCAGATTTTCCATTGTCCCGAAACATTATTGATCATTTCTTGAGTAATAATTGGACTATTTTGTTCTCCATCAAGATCATTATCAATATTATCGGCATAGCTTACTCCAGTTTGATCACCGAAAGGAACATGGGTAAGATTCTCATCTATAAGTCCATTGCCATTATCGTCAATTGCATTTCCAAGTATCTCATCAACAATAAACTCTTCTGTTATAATGGGACCATAATCTTCGCCATCTCCATCATTGTCAATACGATCAATATTATTCCCTGGAGTTTCAATAAATGATGTGGCTGCAACCCCAACAGGGTCAGATCCAAATGCAGAATTACCAATTCCATCACTATCCATAGACCATGCAACATCATAAATAAGATCAAAATCTGGAGTATCATCCCCAGAGTCACCATCACCACCAACAAGGTCTGCTAGCCACATAGAGAAGGATACTTTATCATAATCGTATGAACCGTCGTTTTTAATTTCATGAAGAATAAATACTACATCTTCAATCAATATTTGTTTCCATTCCAATACACGCACTCCAGCTAAAAGGCCAGCTCCTTGCCGACTTAAATCAGTTGTATCAGGTGAATAGGGGTGTCCAAGTATATAGTTTCGATCATCAGAAACTTTATAAAAGATTTCTTGTTGCGCATTAAACTGATCTTTTCCA
>CAZEER010000004.1:0-26502 GCA_964511215.1 uncultured bacterium
GTATTCATCATCTTCGTATTCATCATCTTCGTATTCATCATCTTCGTATTCATCATCTTCGTATTCATCATCTTCGTATTCATCATCTTCGTATTCATCATCTAACCATTCTTCATTATTATTATTGTCTTTGTCCCTTTCTTCTTCAGTATCAATAGATACTTTTTTATGATCAAGAATTGTAAAAGAGAATGTGTGATTTTCAACTTCATCGCCATATTTTGAGGTAACAAGTTCTATGGAATAATCTCCTGGATAATCAGGTATAAAAATCATTACCTGTCCTCCATCTGATGAATTGAGATCTTTTGAACTTATTAAGGATCCATCTGGCTGATCTTTAAGAGACCAGAAATAATCAAAATCTTGAGCTTTATCAGGACTTGGGGCAGTTATTGTAATAGGCTCGCTAACGTATCCTTCGATACCATTGCCACTGCAGGACAATAAAAGCAAAAACGTTATGAGAGAATTGATTCTTCGCATAAATGGAAAATATTAGATGCTCAGAAGTTCACTATCTGTGAAGAAAAAGGCAATTTCTTTTTGAGCATTTTCATCACTATCTGAACCATGTACTGCATTTTCTTGCACATTTGTAGCAAAATCCTTTCTAATTGTATTTTGTTTAGCATCTTCGGGATTTGTTGCACCAATCGTATCTCGCCAGGATTGAACAGCATTTTTTTTCTCTAAAGCCAAAACCATGCAAGGGCCAGAGGTCATAAAAGCAATAAGGTCATTAAAGAAGGGTCTTTCTTTATGAATTGAATAAAATCCTTCGGCCTTCTCTTTAGTCATGTGTAATAATTTAGCTCCCAAAATATTGAAATTAGCTTTTAATATTCTATCATATATCTTCCCGGTATAACCATTTTTCACTGCATCAGGCTTAATAATAGCAAATGTTTTATTAGTATTCATAATTATCCTTAATTTTTTATCGTTTTTTTCATTAATTCACCAATATCAGCTACAGATTCAGCCACACTAATACCACATTCACTTAGAATCGTCATTTTTGCTTCTGCTGTGTCATCTCCGCCTGAAACAATAGCTCCAGCATGTCCCATTCTTCTTCCTGGCGGAGCAGTTTGTCCTGCAATAAAACCAATAATGGGTTTAGACATATTATCTTTAGCCCAGCGTGCAGCTTCAATTTCCATCTGTCCACCGATTTCTCCTATAATAACTACACCTTCTGTTTCATTATCGTTTTCAAAAAGTTGGAGACAATCTTTCATGGTAGTGCCAATAATAGGATCGCCACCTATACCAATAGCAGTTGTTTGTCCGAGACCGACATTAACTAACTGATCAATGGCTTCGTAGGTAAGAGTTCCTGATTTAGAAACAACACCGATATTGCCTTTTTTACAAATAAACCCTGGCATTATTCCTAGTTTACATTCATCAACGGTAATAATTCCTGGACAATTAGGACCAATCAAACGTGTATTATTTTGCTTAACAATATTTTTGACTTTTACCATATCATGTATTGGAACACCTTCAGTAATGCAAACAATTACAGAAATTCCGGCATAACTGGCTTCAATGATAGCTTCAGCAGCAAATAGAGGTGGTACAAAAATAATAGAAGTATCTGCTTTAGTATTACTGATTGCTTCTTCAACAGAGTTGAAAACAGGCACTTGGTTTTGAAGAGTAGTTTGCCCACCTTTACCAGGTGTCACACCACCTACGATATTTGTGCCATAGTCAAGCATTTGCTCT
Organism: uncultured bacterium; assembly: GCA_964511215.1. GTDB lineage: Bacteria > Fidelibacterota > Marinisomatia > Marinisomatales > UBA1611 > CAZEER01. Next base: position 1,738 of record CAZEER010000004.1, read on the forward strand.
GTGTGGAACTGTCCTTCAGAACCTGTAATGCCTTGTACGACTATTTTTGAATCTTTATTTACAAGAATTGACATTTTTATCTCCTATGAATCTAGTATAGCTTGTACCACTGCCGTTGCAGCTTCTTTCATTCCTTTAGCAGGAATAATTGATACTCCAGAATTATTCAATAATTTTTGAGCTTCTTCTGCATTAGTTCCTTCTAGTCTAACAACAACTGGTACATTCAAACCTAATTCTTTAACTGCATCAATAACTCCATTTGCAACTCGGTCACAACGTACAATTCCACCAAAAATGTTGATTAATACTGCTTTTACATTTTTATCAGATAGAATAATTCTAAAACCATTTTTTACAGTTTCAGCACTTGCAGTACCTCCAACATCTAGAAAATTAGCTGGGTCTCCACCTGCCAACTTTATGATATCCATAGTTGCCATAGCTAGCCCTGCACCATTAACCATACAACCAACATTTCCTTCAAGTTTTATATAATTTAAATTATATTTTCCAGCCTCAACCTCCATTTCATCTTCTTCATTTAAATCTCTCATTTTAGTGACTTCTGTTTGTCTAAAAAGTGCATTACCATCAAAATTAAATTTTGAATCCAATGCAATCACATGTCCCTCTCCACTTAAGATAAGAGGGTTTATTTCAAGCAAAGATGCATCTGTGGATTGGTAACAGCTATACATTTTTAGGAAAATTGAAATAGCTTCCTTAAGGGCATTACCAGATAGATTTAAACCAAATGCCAATTTTCGTGCCTGATAGGACTTCATACCTAACAGAGGATCAATCCAAACTTTAACTATTTTTTCAGGTGACTCAGCTGCAACTTTTTCAATTTCAACACCACCTTCCTGAGATACCATGAAAACATCCATTTCTTTGCCACGGTCTAGAGTAATTGCAGCATAATATTCATCCGTTATATTTGCACCAGCTTCAATCAATAGGCGCTTTACTTCTCTTCCTTGGGATCCAGTTTGGTGAGTAACAAGAGTCATCCCTAACATTTCTGATGCTAAAGATTCAACCTCAGCTCTATTATGAGCTATTTTAACACCACCACCCTTTCCTCTACCCCCAGCATGAATCTGTGCTTTAACAACAACTGTATTAGAATCAAGCTTATCATATGCTGTTAGAGCTTCATCAATACTAAAAGCTGGAATACCTTTTGGTGTTGGAATATCATACTTTTGAAAAATTTGTTTCCCTTGATACTCATGTATTTTCATACTTAGTTCCTTATTATTGTGCCTGCAGCTCCAATGAGTGCTTTTTTTATGTATGGAATAGAGGTAATTACTACTTTTTTACCATGATATTTTAAAAAGTGTATAGCTGCCTTTATTTTAGGCTCAATACTTCCTTTTTGAAATTCACCATTATGATAATATTCTTCTAATTTAGATTTTGTTATAGTTTTTAGTTTTTCTTGCTTATCAGTACCATAATGCAAAAAAATAGAATCAACATCAGTAATTATCCATAGCTCTTGTGCTTTTATGATACGACCAATTTTTGCGGCAGAATAATCTTTATCTATTACACCATCTAAACCTTCCAAATGGCCTAAATCATTATTATAGACTGGAATACCTCCACCACCTGATGCAATGACAATAGTGCCACGATCAACTAAAGCTTTAATTGATTGACCATGCATAATATATTTAGGCATAGGAGAGGAAACAACGCGACGCCATTCTCCAGATTCTTGTTCTTTTACATCCCATCCAAAAAGTTTAGCCTTTTTTAAAGCTTCTACTTTTGTAAATCTTGGACCAACAAATTTATCGGAATTTCTTATTGCAGGATCTTGATCATCCACTATAACCTGCGAGATTAACGAAACAACTTCTCTATCAATATTAAGATCTCTAAGTTTATTTTGCAGTGATTGCTGAATCATATAGCCTATAGTTCCCTGAGTTGCTGCTACACAAACGCCCAATGGTAAAGGTGGAATATCATTGTAAGTTAAATCCATTCGAAAAAGTTCATTGCCTACCTGAGGCCCATTACCATGATTAATACATAAATTATAACCTCGTTCTATAAAATGGCTAATTTTTTCAAGTGCCTCGCGAGTATGCGCAAATTGTTGAGAGATAGTACCAATTTCATTCTTTGGCGATAGACTATTACCACCCATGGCAATCATTGCAGTTCTTATTGGCAATTAATCCTCATTCAAGAAAGGATAACGATAATCCCTTGGTGTATTAAAAGTTTCTTTTATGGTTCTAATAGATATCCATCGTTGAAGATTTAATTCAGAACCGGCTTTATCATTGGTGCCTGATGCTCTGCTTCCACCAAATGGTTGTTGACCTACCACTGCACCTGTTGGTTTATCATTAATATAAAAGTTTCCAGCTGCATGTTTTAAATGATTTTTTGCATGCAAAATTGCATTTTTATCCTTTGCCATAACGCATCCTGTCAAGGCATAGGGGGAGGTATTATCAACTAAATCAAGAGTACTTTCCCAGTCTGATGGATCGTATAAATAGATTGTTAATACTGGTCCAAATATTTCTTCTTTCATAGTTCTAAAATATGGATCTGTAGTTAAGATTGTTGTAGGTTGAATGAAATAACCAATTTTATCATTGTAAGTCCCACCTGAAATAATATCAGCATCCTTAGAGTCTTTTGCATATTCTATATACTCTACAATTGAATCGAATGCTTTTTTATCAATTACCGCATTTACAAAATTGCTAAAATCTCTCGGCGAACCAACTTTTATAGTATTAACCTCAGCAAGATATTTTATTTTTAGTTTTTCCCATATATTTTTTGGGATGTAAGCCCTAGACATAGCGGAACACTTTTGACCCTGAAATTCAAAAGCACCACGAATCATAGCAGTGCTTAATTCATCAAGATTGACTGATTCATGTGCTATGCAGAAATCTTTACCACCAGTTTCACCTACAATTCTAGGATACGTTTTATATTTTTTTATTTTAGTACCAATCGTTTTCCATATATGTTGAAATGTTTCTGTAGAACCTGTGAAATGGACTCCTGCAAGGTTAGGATTTTCAAGTATAGGATTTCCGACAGTTTTACCTGAACCCGGTAGAAAATTAATTACGCCACTTGGAAGTCCTGCCTCCTGAAGCATTTTCATTAGATAATAGCAAGGAAGAACAGCACTTGATGCCGGTTTCCATAATGAGACATTTCCCATTAGAGCAGGGGCAGTAGGTAGGTTTCCAGCTATTGAGGTGAAATTAAAAGGTGTGATTGCAAAAATAAATCCTTCAAGGGGACGATATTCAAGATGATTAAACATACCTTCAGGAGAAATAAGTGGCTGGTTATTATAAATATTCTCAGCAAATTGGGCATTAAAATTAAAAAAATCAATTAGTTCACATGCAGAATCAATTTCGGCTTGGAAAGCATTTTTACTTTGGTTTAACATTGTAGCTGCATTGATAGTATCTCTCCATGGTCCTTGGAGTAATCGTGCGGCATTTCGAAAAATAGTAGTTCGTTCTTCTAACGATGTTATCGACCAACTTTTCCATGTATCCATGGCATTAATAATTGCCATGTCAATTTCTTTTTTTCCTGCTTTATAATATTTTGCAAGAATATGTTTATTGTCATGGGGCATAACACATGAACCTGAATCATCTGTTTTTATTTCTTGTCCGCCAATAATCACAGGAATTTCAATTACTTCATTAGCCATTTGGTCATATTTTTCTTGAAGGCTTATTCTATCTATTGACCCAGGTTCATAAGATTTTATGGGTTCATTAACTGCAATATTTGAATAATTCATAATTAATTTTAAATACTAAAGAAAATCTGATAAAATTACCGGATAATATAAGTGATAACAAGTTTGAGTATTGTTATAAAAATAATATTACACTTTTTTTTCAGCATCCAATTTGAATTGATTTAATATTGAACGCATTATTCTAAGATCAGGTGCAGTAACTAGGTTTTTCCTATAACCCGCAGCACCAGGGAATCCTTTAATATAATTTGCGAAATGTTTTCGCATAAGATTTGCACCTGTCTTTTCTCCACGATTTTGAAGCAATAGATTAAAATGACGATTGCATGTTTTTGCGATCTCTAAAAGAGAAGGGGGGTCTGGTTGCTTTCCTCCTTTTAATTTTGCAATTGCGTCTCTAAAAAACCAAGGATTACCCTGAGCAGCCCGTCCCACCATTACTGCATTACACCCTGTTGTTTCAAACATTCGCATCATATCATCAGGTGTCTTGACATCACCGTTACCAATAATTGGTATAGAACAGGCTTCTTTAAGTTCCTTAATGTATTTCCAATTTGCACTACCTGTATAGCGTTGGTTAGTTGTTCTAGGATGTAGTGTTATGGCTTTAACTCCAATTTTTTCAAGTAATTCACCTGATTCAGGAATTACAATGGTATGTTGATCCCACCCTAAACGCATTTTTACAGTCACAGGGATATCAGGAACAGATTCGACAACTGCAGAGGTTATATCATCCATAATACATAAATCTTTTAATGCTGCAGATCCTGCTCCTCGTTTAGTTATCTTTGGTACAGGACAACCATAATTTATATCTATTATATCAGGTTTAAATGTATTAGAAACATATTTTGCAGCTTTACTCATAATTTCTGGACTATTTCCAAAAATTTGAACGCCTATTGGACGTTCAATATTTTTGAAATGAATCATATCTAAAGTTTTTGAATTTTCTCTGATTATACCATCAGCTGAAACAAACTCAGAATAAACAACACCAGCACCCATTTCCTTACAAAGAATTCTAAACGGATAATCTGTTATCCCTGCCATTGGTGCAAGTAAAATAGGTGTTTTAATTTTTAAATTTCCAATATTCATAAAATGTAATGAAGATATTTTATGAAATTTAATGTTCTTTTCCTTTAATCTTAAAAAAGAAATACCCCCTAATGGTGTAATCACATAGTCATCAGCTAGGTCTAGCACATTTTGCCATTTCATTTATGAAATAAAATTTGAAAGTGCTACATGAATACATTAAATTCCCGGACTTTTTTTAACAAAATTAAATTTAATCAATTATGAGTAGAGTGTGTGACGTAACGGGTAAGAAACCAATGTTTGGCAATAATGTAAGTCATGCGAATAACAAGACTAGGCGCCGATTCAATATTAACCTGCAAAAAAAGAAATTTTGGTTACCCAATGAGAGCCGTTATATTACATTAAGAGTTTCTACCCGAGGGATTCGAATAATTGATAAGAAGGGAATTACCCAAGTCGTCCAAAAATTAAGAAAAAAAGGTATTAAAGTTTAAAAGAGTTTTCAAAGATTAAATTAAAATTCCATTTAATGCCCCTTAAATTAATTTAAGGGGCATTTTTTAGTTAAAAGGAAGTATCTCATTTAAGAAAATTCTTTTATTTTTATGCTAATCTTAATTTTAGACTCCCTAATCATGTTGCCTTCTAATAAAAGCTGGAATCTGTAGATCATTGCCATAAATTACTGGTGCATCGCTCGTGTCGTCAAAGGTCAAGACTGGTTTTTCATCTTCTTCGACATCTTCAATATTATTTTCAAGGTTTTCTTTTTGTGCATGTAGTGGTTTATTTATTAATTCCTGTAGCTGTCGAGTAGGTGGTGTGTCGATTGTTCGCATTTCAGGTTTACCATGCAAATCATCTGATTGTGAAGTAACCTTTGGTATATTAAATCCAGTTGCAATAACTGTCACTCGAATTTCATTTTCCAATGTAGGATCAATAACCGCACCAAAAATGATATTTGCTGAAGCTCCTGCTTCTTCAAATATTATACTAGTTGCTTCATTTGCTTCCATAAGTGTTAGATCATTACCTCCAGTTATATTTACCAAAACTCCTTGAGCTCCTTTGATTGTAGCATCATCTAAAAGAGGACTTGAAATAGCCTGTTGAGCCGCTAAAACTGCTCGTTCTTCTCCAGAGGCTATTCCAGTTCCCATAATTGCCTCACCCATGTTTTTCATGATTGTTTCAACATCTGCAAAATCAAGATTTATAACTCCTTGAACATTAATTAGATCTGAGATTCCTTTTGCAGCTTGATGAAGAATGGTGTCAGCCATCTGAAATGCTTCTGGTAGAGTAGTTGATTTGTCTACAATTGATATTAGCTTTTGGTTTGGGATTGCAATGAGTGTATCACAGGCTTTTTTCATTTCTGACATACCCTCTAATGCTCTATTCATCCTTTTTGGTCCCTCAAAACTAAAAGGAAGAGTTACAATTCCAACTGTTAATATTCCCAGCTCTCTAGAGATTTGAGAAATTACAGGTGCTGCACCTGTTCCAGTTCCACCTCCTAATCCAGCTGTAATAAAAACCATATCAGCTCCATCTAATAATGAAGTTACTGCCTCCTTGTCAGCTTCAACTGCTTCTTTACCAACATTAGAATTCGCACCAGCACCAAGTCCTTTAGTTAAATTCTTACCAATTTGGATTTTTTGTTCTGATGGATTACTATCAAGGTCTTGAGCATCAGTATTAATGGCGATAAAATCCACACCTTGCATCCCGGATGTAATCATTCTTGTTACAGCATTACCTCCCGCTCCTCCAACTCCGACTACTTTGAGTTTCGCTTTTTGTTCACTTAGACTATCAAATTCAAACAACATGACGTGCTCCTTATTTTACTGGTTTGGTTAAAACATATCTTCAATGGTATGTCGAATTTTATTTACAATTCCTTTTAGTCCTCTAATAGGAGGTTTTTGAAAACGAACATGATCATTTGCATAAATTGGCCATAGAAGTAGTCCCATAGCTGTTGCAAAACACGGTTCATTTGCTATGTCCTCTGCACCATCAATGCCTACAGGATTTCCTTTGCGTACGGAAACTCCTAGGGTATCTTCAGCAAGAGATAAAATATTTCTTAATTGCGCTCCTCCACCAGTCAGTACAATACCATATGTAAGTGGGTCTTTAATATCTGATCTTGAAATTTCTTTTATAACCATTTGAAATATCTCTTGCATTCTGGCTTCTACATACCGCGAAACTTCTTTTTCAGAAATTGATCTTTTTAATTTGTTATTTGATGAAATATCAATTTTCAACTGATCTGATGACATAGAACTGACTGCTGAGGCATATTTTATTTTAATATTTTCAGCTTCATTTACACTCAGTTGGAGCATTACAGCAATATCATTTGTAACCATTTCTGATCCAATTGGTATAATTGCTGAATGCCGAACTGAATTACCATGATAAACTGCAATATTTGTTATTCGGGAGCCTATTTCGACTAAGGTAATACCTAGTTCCATTTCATCATCTTTTAATGTTGATAAAGCAGATGCAAAGGGCTGGAATACAAGACCATCGATTGATATTCCTAGCTCTTCGACACAGTTAACTATATTATTCATGGCTGTTGTGGCAGCAGTAACTAAGTGAACGCGACCTTCCAATCTTCTACCAGTCATGCCTAATGGGTTTTTTATTTCTTTTAAAGTATCAACAAGATATTCTTGCGGTAATGTGTGTAAAATATCTCGATCAGCAGGTAAGGAGACAGCTTGAGCTAAATCGAGTACTTGATATATATCTGCATCATTTATTGAACGATCAGCAAGCCCTCCGGGCGATCCATTAATTCTATTTAATGCTATTGCAGCTTGAGTATTTATAGATCTTATATGTTCACCTGTTATAGATAATATTGCTGAAGTTGCCTTAATATTTGCCATTAATTCAGTATCAGTTAAGACAGTTTCCAATTTATCTAATAATTCATCTCTATTCGTAATTATTCCATTTTTAATTCCTGCTGATTTGATAGAAGAAATTCCTAATAATTTTATATTCTTTTGAGAAGAAGTAGCCTGAGAAATAGCACATGTTATTTTTGATGAACCTATATCTAGTCCAACGGTGATTTGATTACTATTTCCATTTGGCATAATCTTCATAAGCTACGGCTTTTCACAATGATTTGATTATCATATCGCATATCAAGATAATTAAAATCAGATAATTTTTTGTGATTAAGCTTAGTCTCAAAGTTTTTTAGAGTATTAAGCCTCATCCATATTTCATCTACGCCTAAATAAATGTGTGTAGGTTGTTCGGATAAAATAAGTTGCATTTCATTGTTTGCAGTCATTTTCATTTCAGATAAATTTTCATAAAGGGAGTAGTAGTGCTTTTTAATTTTATTCAACCAGTATATACATTTTTTTACATTTAAAGACATGGCCTTTTCACCAGGTGGGTATAAATTATTTTCAGTATTAAAATTTGTCATTATAGGTACGTTGTAATTTTTTAGATTACCTGCATCAGGTAAAACATATCCTTCTTTATCTAATAAAACCATAGGGTCGATTTGCAAAATGGCAATTGGCTCACGTTCAATAACTTCAACTTTAATTTTAGAAGGATATTTTTTACTGACACGTGCTGCTTGTATATAAGGATGATTTTCTATGTTATTACTAATAACCTTGAGGTTTGTTTTATCAAGGTTCTTTCCAAGATATTCATCCAATAGATTACTGTAATGGTGACTTTCTAGAATTTTGGTTTCAGAAAAAATGATTCTTTTAATAATCATTTTTTGATTAAAAGTTGACCACCATGATGAAATGTAAATAAGCGATGCTATAGCAGAAAAAGTCAGCATTAAAAAAAGAACCTTCTTTAATTCTACGATTATTTTATTATTCATAAATTGTAAATTCATCTGAATTGAAACCTATTGTTTGTATCTCTAATTCTAATTTGATATTGAATTTTTCTAAAACAGCTTTTCTAGCTAATTGTATTAATGAACTAATATCTGATGCTGACGCATTACCATGATTAATGAAGAAATTAGCATGATGTGTGGAAATTTCTGCGCCGCCTACCTTTGTACCTTTTAGGCCTGCATTATCTATCAAATAACCTGCTGCATACTTTTTATGGTTTTTAAAAACACTACCAGCAGAACGATATCTCAGAGGTTGATTAGTCTTCCTTCCTAAACTTGCATTTATTTTTTTATCATTAATTATTTCGGGTTTTTCTGTTTCAAGTTCAAATCTTGCTAGTAAAATAAATTCATCTTTATTAAATGAAGAAAAACGATATGAAAAATCAATATCATTATGATTGTATGTATTGATTTGGCCTTTCATTGTCATAATATCAACACTCTTTAAATAATTTGAAATTTCTCCTCCGAACGCACCGGCATTCATGACTAATGCACCCCCCAGTGTTCCTGGAACACCAATCAGACTTTCAAGGCCAGTTAAATTATGTTTTATAGATTCTTTTACTAACCTACCAAGCATCACACCTGATTCTGCTATTATCAAATTTTCATAGATTTTCAGTTGTTTTAGTGATTTGGCAGGGGTGACTACAATTCCCTTAATTCCATCATCTGAAACGAGTATATTGGAACCTGTTCCAACGAAATAGGCAGGAATTTCGTGCTGATTACTGAGTTTTAGTATTTTACATAGATCAAGACGATTTTTTGGTGTGATATAAGCCATTGCAGGTCCACCTATACCATAGGTTGTATGCTTGGACATTGGTTCATTCTCAAGAAGTTCGCCCTTAACAATTGATCTTAATTCATCCATAAATTTCAACCTTCAACTCCATGTATAATTGAATTGAGATGTTTAGAGTATGATTCACAATAACGCCAGATATTTCCTGCTCCCATTGTTATCAGCATGTCACCTGGTTTGATGATTTCATCAAGGAATGGTTCAAGGTCATCAAGATTTGGTACTAGATAACAATCATTTTTCATTTTTTTTATAAGTATATCATAAATCAATTTAGATGTTACCCCTGGAATTGGTTTTTCACGAGCGGGGTAGATGTCTGTAATTAATACTATGTCTGCAAGTTCTAATGAGCTCGAAAATTCTAGAAAAAATTCTTTTGTTCTACTAAATAAATGAGGTTGGAACACAGCAACAATTCTTTTATCCCAACCGGTTTTTGCAGAATTCAATGTAGCCTCAACTTCTGTAGGGTGGTGTGCATAATCATCAACAACCATTATATCATTAAAAGTACCTTTAATATCAAATCTCCTACGAACACCTTTGTATTCATAGATACCTTTTTGGATAGTTTGGAAAGAGAGGCCCATTTCTAAACCTAATACAATGGCTGCCAGAGAGTTTAGCACATTATGTTCACCAGGAACATTTAACTTTATTTCTCCCAAGCATTCCTCCGCGCGAAAAACAGAGTATGTGGATTTGTTTTCTTGAAATCGAAGGTTTTTCGCTCGATAGGCCGCATCCCTTGACTTTCCATAGGTGGTCATGGGCCTCTCAATTTTTGGAATGATTTCCCGTATTGCTGGAGAATCCGCGCATAAAATAACTTCTCCATAAAAAGGAACTGATTGACAGTATTGGATAAAAGCATTCTGTAAATCAGTCAAATTTTCGTAACAATCAGTATGCTCTAGTTCGATATTGGTAATAATACCAATGGTAGGTTTTAAGGCAAGGAAACTACGGTCAAATTCATCTGCTTCGACAACAATAATGTCCCCACTACCTAAATTTGAATTTGAATCAAGACTGTGCACAAGGCCTCCAACTACAAGAGTAGGGTCCATTTTTGCATGAGCAAGGATACTACCGACCATAGAAGAAGTGGTAGTTTTACCGTGAGTACCTCCAACTGCTATACTAGTTTGTTTTACCGAAATTAGTTCTCCAAGCATTTCTGCCCGCCTAATTATTGGTATACCTTGTTGACGAGCTCTAATAATTTCAGGATTATCCATAGGTACCGCACTCGAATAGACTAAAACATCAGCATTATTAAAATTATTAGAATGATGGCCAATTTTTATATCGATGCCAATGTCTTTTAAGCGTTTAACATTATCATTATTATTGAGATCTGATCCTGATACATTAAAATCTAGATTATATAATAATTCTGCGATACCACTCATACCTATTCCACCAATTCCAACAAAAAAAATGTTTTTAATTTTTCTAAACGTCATGATATTATTTGAAAAATGTGATCAACTATTTTTCTGGTTGCATCTGGACGACCTAGTTTTTTTGAAGCAACACTCATCTTTTTTAATTCTTTTTCATTATGTATCAAATTCATAATAGTATATCGAAGATCTTGTGCATTAAGTGATTTTTCGAATAAGATACGGGCCGCACCAGCATTTACCAAAGATTGAGCATTTTTTGTCTGATGGTCACCAGCAGCAAATGGAAATGGTATGAGGATAGCCGGTTTTCCACAGACTGTTATTTCGGCCAAAGTCAAGGCACCACTCCTACAAATTATTAAATCAGAAATTGAATAGGCATTAGCCATATTGTTTATAAATGGGACAACACAAATTTTATCTGAATTTTGTTTTTTATATTTTGAATATTCTAAATCACCAGTTTGCCAAATGATTTGAATTCCAGAGTCTGAAATATATTTTATAATTTGATTCATTATTTTATTGAGATATGAAGATCCCTGACTACCACCAAATAGAAAAATCGTTTTATTTCTGTTGTTAAGTTTAAATTGTTTATAGGCTTCTTGAGTGTTACCATTTTCAATTCCTTTACGTACGGGGTTGCCAGTGTGGATTGTTTCCGATTCAAGTGTAGATTTGGATTCATCAAATGCTACACAAATTTTATCTGCATTTTTTGCAAACCACCGAGTAGTGATGCCCGGAAAAGAATTTTGCTCTTGCAGAATAATAGGTAATGCTTCTTTTTTTCTGGATGCAACATATAAAGGTATGGCAGATGCGTACCCTCCAGTACCGATTACTACTTGTGGTATAAATTCATTCATTACTTTTTGTATCTTATATAAAGAACGAATTAGACGCATAGGCAATAAGCTATTTTTTAAAACACTTTTTATATTTATACCACGATGAAAGCCGCTTATCGGTAAGAGTGTATGCCAGACATCTTTTATGGGAAAGACCTTTGCCTCTAGACCAAAATTTGAACCAATGTAATGAATTTTTGCTTTTGGTTGACGGAATTGAATTTCTTCGCCAATTGCTAAAGCGGGGAATAAGTGACCACCGGTCCCACCACCTGCGATAAGTATTTTTAATTCAGCCATTAAAGATTGGATTCCAATTTTTATCACTCCCAACTGAACGTCTAGTTTGTGATACATTTAATAGTATACCCATCAGAGCCATATTAACTACCATTCCTGAACCGCCATAGCTTACCATGGGCATTGGTAGTCCTGTCACAGGAAAGATACCTGTAACTACTGCTGCATTAACAAATGCATAGATGACCAGATTAAAAACGATTCCAATTGTTAGAAATATACCAAATGGGTCGGTGCATTCTCTTGCAATTTTGATGCCCCTAAGGAAGATTAGTAAAAAAAGAGTTAAAACAGGCACTGTTCCAATAACAAAGCCTAATTCTTCACCAATAATTGCAAAAATAAAATCAGTATGAGGGGTTGGAAGAAAATGATTTTTTTCGATACTATTACCTAGTCCAACTCCAAACACACCTCCATTGCCTAAACTGATTAAAGATTGGTTAGCTTGATATCCAAAATCTGGATTATCTCCAATTCCAAGCCAATACAATACTCTCTGTTTCCGATACTCTCTGGAAAACAAAACAATGATACCAATTAACATAGTTACTGCACCAGAGAATGTGAGTTGGGAAACTTCGGCGCCTCCTATAAACAAAATTAGCATACCAATTACACAGATCATTAGTGCGGTGCTGTAATCAGGTTGAATAATGATTAATGCCATGACGATGCTTAATAACGTTAAGGCAGGTAAGAGCCCCTTTTGAAATTGTTTTAATTGTTCTCTTTTTTTATCAACATAGTAAGACAAAAAAACAATTATAGAAAATCGAGCAAAATCAGATGTCTGGAGTGAAAAAAGACCTAAATATAACCATCTAGAGGGCTTGTACCAGGAATACCCTTTAAATAAATAATATGCCTTAGTGATGACTAATAATAGAATAGAAGCAACAATTAAATATGGAGCAACTAATTTTAATTTTCTATAATCAATTAAAAGAAAACCAAATAGAAAAAAGATTCCAACTAAGAGTCTTTTAAGATGGTTTGTTAAAAATAACATTTCTGTTTTTCCATTAGACGATGTGAAAGATTCGTACCAGCTTGCACTATAAAGCATAATTGTCCCAATTACTGCTAATATACATAGATAAATAAGAAGATGTCGATCATACTTATGGATAATCATATCTATCATCACAATTGCAAATCTTGAACGGCTGATTTAAAATAAGTTCCTCGAGATTCAAAATCTGAGAATTCATCAAAGCTGGCGCAACCCGGAGATAATAATACAATGTCTCCGGGAGCAGCCAGTATATGAGCTTCATTCACTGCGGAGCTAAGATCAGTGACTTGAACTGATCTCACCGCATCCCCTATTGCAGTATTGATTTGCTCACCAGCTTCTCCATAACAAATTATGTTCTTAACATTACTTGATTTGATATGTGGAAGGAGTTGCTGAAAATTTGCACCTTTATTATACCCACCTAATATGATAATAACTGGTTTTGAAAAACTTTTTAATGCTACAATAACAGAATTAATATTAGTTGCTTTTGAATCATTTATATAATCAACATCATTAATATTGGAAACGAACTCCAAGCGGTGTTCTACACCTTTAAATGATTTTAAAACCTTTGTTATCTGATCTTGTTTAATACCAAGTAAATGAGCACATGTAGCAGCGGATAAAAAGTTATACAGGTTATGCTTACCTGGAATACCTAGTTCTTTTAACTTAATAAGTGGTGAACCTAATGGGCTAATTATTTCATCATTTTCAACTTTAAACATTGTATTCTTTGTATTGATGCCATATGGTTTCAGGTTTAACTTATATTTTTTCAAACTAGAGTAGAGGATTTTATCCTCAGCATTAAAAACAATAAAAGAATCTGGTTTAATATTTTGAATCATTTTTAATTTCATTTTTATATACTCAGACATAGAACTATGTCTATCTAAATGATCAGGAGAAATATTCGTAAAAAGAGCAATATAGGGAGTGAAGTGCTTAACAAATTCCATTTGGAAACTAGAACACTCTAAAACATATATCCTTTTTCTATCAGGATTAGATAGCTCATTAAAAACGCGTTCAGAAAAGGGCAAACCCATGTTTCCGGCCATCACACCATTTATTTTTTTTGATTGACACATCTCATTTAATATATGAGAGGTTGTTGTTTTCCCATTAGAACCAGTTATTGCTATAATTGGAGATTGTGTAAACCAGCTTGCAAACTCTATTTCGCTCACAATTGGAATATTTTTTTCAATTGCTTTAATAACTATTTCTGTATTTTTAGCTACACCCGGTGATAATATCCACAAGTCTGAATCATATATTTTCTCGCTATGTAGACCTGTCTCAGTAGCAATATGAAAATCATGCATTAATTTTATTGCATTATTTAGTATAGCTGTTTTTGAACTAATATCTGTTGCAAATACTCTTGCTCCTAATTGATTAGCTAGTTTTGCAGATTCAGTTCCACTTAGCCCTAAACCGATAACAGTAACTTTTTTATCTCGTATATCTATTTGATCTATATTCTTAAGATTGATCATCGGATTTTAAAAGTTGCAAGAGAGAATAATGCCAATAGTAAACCAATAATCCAAAAACGAATGACTACTTTTGTCTCAGGCCAACCTACAAGCTCAAAGTGGTGATGGATCGGAGCCATTTTAAAGTATCTTTTCCCTTCGCCTGTAGATGATTTAGTCCAACGAAAATACACAACTTGGATTATCACAGTTAATGCTTCTATTACAAATACACCTCCAATTATTAGTAGTAATAATTCTTTTTTTAAAAGTACTGCAAGTGTTCCAAGTGCAGCTCCAGAAGATAGGGAACCTGTGTCACCCATGAAGATTTCTGCAGGATGAGAATTGAACCATAAGTAGCCAATGCAGGCTCCTGCCATTGCTGCTGCAAATATTGTTAATTCACCGGCGCCCGGTATATATAAGATATTCAAATAATTTGAAAAATCCACTCTACCTGTAATATATGCAATGGCAGAAAAAACTGTAAAACAAATTCCAAGAAGCCCCGCTGCTAATCCATCTAATCCATCGGTTAGATTTACTGCATTTGATGTCCCAGTGATTACAAGGATTACAATTATAGGGTAAAACATACCGAGATCTAATTCTACATTTTTCAAGAATGGAATAGTAGTTTTTGTACCAAATGATGAGTATTCATAGATATTTAATACCCAAACACTAATAATAATTCCGAGTATAATTTGGCCGGCCATTTTATATCGTGCAATCAGCCCAATTTCGATTTTTTTTATTATTTTTAAATAATCATCTAAAAATCCTATTAATCCCATCCATAAAGTTGCAAAAGTAATGATTTGTATCATGCCACTACTCAATTTTGCAAAAAAGAGGGTTGGGAGGAGTACAGCCATTAGTATGATGACTCCTCCCATTGTAGGCGTGCCTCTTTTCTTCATGTGGGATTCAGGCCCTGTTTGTCGAATCTCTTCGCCAATTTGGTTTTTATGTAGTATGTGGATAACCCAAGGGCCAATGATGAAGCTTATAAAAAGTGCAGCTATTGCAGCTATTGCAGCACGAAAGGTTATATATTCAAATAAATTAAATAATGGAAAGGAATCTTTGAATGGTATGAGTATATCGTAGAGCATTATACCTTAAATACTCCACTAATGATGCTTTCCATAGCCATTCCACGCGAACCTTTAAATAAAATTTTATCTCCAGGAG
The DNA here is from genome assembly GCA_964511215.1 of uncultured bacterium. Lineage (GTDB taxonomy): Bacteria > Fidelibacterota > Marinisomatia > Marinisomatales > UBA1611 > CAZEER01. The sequence goes on from CAZEER010000004.1 coordinate 17,588, forward strand.
TTATCATTTTTTTGAGCGATTTAATTAATTTTTTTTTTGAATTAAAATGCACATGATTTATTCCATTTTGAATTGCAGAATTAGTATGAATAGTATTTTCACCGAATGTTAAGACGACATCCAAACTTAGCTCATTACATTTTTCTCCAACTTTACGATGCTGCTCAGTTGAAGAATTACCGAGCTCCAACATATCACCAAAAACAAATATTTTTCGTCCATCACCGGAGAATGCTTTTAAATAATCTAAAGCTGCTATTGATGATGTCATATTTGCATTATAAGTATCATCAATAATTGTAATATTATTAATTTGTTCAACATTGCATCTTCCAGGTGGAGGTGAAAATGATTGTAATTGATTGATAATATTATTCCATCCTACACCAAGTTCTACTGCTATAGTTGATGCAGCTATACTATTTTTTAGAAAAGATAGATTATGAGAATTTGTTGGAATCTCCTTTGCATCTAAAATGAGTGTTAATGTTCCATTTTTTTCTTGGAATATATCAGCTGGAAAGTCACAGTCTGGGGTTAGACCAAATGTGATCGTTTTACCTTGAACTGGTAAATTTGTTAAGTATTCATCAGTTTTATTAACAAATGAGGTGCCATTTTTTAGATAGCGAAACAGTGCCCCTTTTTCACGAGCAATATTTTTCATGGAACCAAAACCTTTTAGATGAGCAGGGGCTATATTTGTAATTAATCCATGTGTTGGCTCTGCAATCTGACATAAGGATTCTATTTCTCCTGGTAGACTTGCACCCATCTCGAGAATTGAAATTGTATGCATTTTATCCAATTGTAATAATGTAAGAGACAGTCCAATTTTGGTATTGAAATTGCCATTTGTTGCGTGGACATTAAAATCATTTGAGAGAACATGGGAGAGTAGTTCTTTAGTGGAAGTTTTACCATTTGATCCTGTAATCCCAATTACCGGGATATCAAATTTTTTTCGATATGCATTAGCAATTTTTCCAATTTCTGTTATTGGATTAAGCACTTCAATTTGTTGCAATTCTATATTTTTTTGAGTTTTATTGACTAAAGCAGCTGATGCACCATTCCTATTAACATCATTTAAAAATAAATGACCATCAATTTTCTTGCCACATAAAGCTATGTATAAATCGCCTTCATGTATATTTCTACTATCAGTTGTTATGCCTGTTATGGGTTTATGAAGATTTTGGCCTGTAACTGATTCAAATACAGTTGAAAAAATTTCATTATTTTTAATATTGATTCTCAAGTGTATTCCTTAACAATCATTAAATCAGAATGAAAGACTTGTGCCCCATTTATTTCTTGATATTCTTCTCGACCTTTCCCGAAAATAATTACAATATCATTAGGATTAACTTGATTCAAAGCAGTAATTATTCCTTTCGCGCGATTTTGAAATATGGAGTATCTTTCTGATGTAAACCCTGATGCAATTTCTTTTGAAATTTGGTCAGGGTTTTCAGTCCGTGGATTATCAGGTGTAATAAAACAATGATTGGCATATTTTTCTACAATTTGCGCCATCAATGGGCGCTTTGTTTTATCTCGATCTCCACCAGCACCAAAAACAACATACATTTTTCCAAATTTGCTATGAATATTTTTCAATGTACTTAATACTTTTTCATATGAATCAGGAGTATGAGCGTAGTCTATAATTACTTTTGTATTATTTTTTAGTTTGTATATTTCCATCCGCCCAGGTATTAATGGGCAATTCTTGATCCCAGCCTCTATATCTCGCTTTTGTATTCCTAAAGCATGAGCAATTGAAACTGCTGCTAAAATATTTTCACTATTAAATTCACCGATCAAATTAGATTCAATTGAATATTTAACTTTTCCAGCAGTAACTACACCTCGAATTCCATTAATAGAAATTTTCAAAGAATCATAATGGATTGTATTAGAGTTATTTTTAGAGAATGGAATTACTGGCGCATTAGATTTTTGAGCTATTTTTGATCCCAATGGGTCAGAGTAGTTAATAACTGAAGTTGCCTCTAATCCCAGCATTTGAAATAACCGCAACTTGGTTTTATAATAGGCTTCTAAAGTTTTATGGTAATCTAAGTGTTCCGGAGAAAGATTTGTAAATGCGGCAATATCAAAATCTACATCAGCCACTCGAAATTGATCTAACGCATGCGATGATACTTCCATTACAAGATGTGTGAAATTATCTTTATTTAATTTTGAAGAAATTTTTTGTATAGAAATAGCATCGGGTGTTGTCATATTAAATTGGTTATCATGACCTACTGCCAAAAGTCCCATTGTTCCAAGTTGGGCAGTCTTCTCACCAGCATTATCTAATATTGATTTTACCAATGTTGCTGTAGTTGTTTTTCCATTGGTCCCTGTAATGCCAATGATGGTCATATTTTTCGTTGGATGATTATAGTATTCTGCTGCAATAGCAGAAGCAGCACGGCGTGGATTTGCTACTTTTATTTGTGGGACTGAAAGTTTCCCAACATCTCGTCCATTTGAAATGACTGCTGATGCACCCGCAAGTATAGCATCTTGAATATAATCATGACCATCTAGTTTGGTGCCAGATATAGCGATAAATATATCCCCTTTTATAACCATTTTCGAATTCATTTTTATACCGCTAATGATTACATCATTAATATTTGAATCTGGTGGCATTATTGATTGAATGATATTAGATAAAGGTTTCATTATTTTAATCCAATGTTACAAACAGTCTCTTTATCTACAATTGCGCCAGGTTCGGGGCTTTGCCAAGCAACAATACCATTTCCTTGCAGTTTAAAATCAAATCCCATTTCATTTAATATGTTCATTGCTTTCCGCATGCTTAAACCTCTCAGCTCAGGAACTTCTAATTTATCTGTATATTTTAAAACGGTTGATAGTTCAAGAGGTAATGAGGGTTTAGTCGTTAATATTGGCTGGTGGTTATCTAATTTTTCTATGTTCGAAGCGTATTCTTGTTTGATCAATTTTTGTTTTGGAGGCAATATATAATCATCCATATTGATTATTCTTTTCATAATCCTCTTGAATGCAATAGCCGCTCCTTCCGAACCCCAGTGGAATGGTTGCTTAGGCTCATCTAACATTATAAAAGCTAATAGTTGAGGATCATCATATGGAAAAAAACCAACAAAATTTGAAATAAATAAATCATTTGAATATTCTCCATTTTCCCATTTCTGAGCAGTACCTGTTTTACCAGCAATTTTCCAACCTGGAATATCCGCATTTTTTCCAGTTCCAATTGTTATTACTCCTCGGAGCATATTACGCATTTCTGCCATTATCTTTTCATCTGCAACTTGCCTAATTATCACTGGATTTTCGGTATGTATAATATTATTATTCTGATCCATAATTTGTTTTACTACTGTAGGCTTAACTAAGTAACCACCATTTGCAATTGCAGAATAAGCAGTTGCAAGCTGGAGGGCTGTTACACCTACTTCGTGGCCCATAGCGATTTGCCCTAAAGAGACAGAACTCCATTTTTGAAAAGGATTTAATTTCCCTGCAACTTCTCCATTTAAACTAATTCCAGTTTTAGAACCAAAACCCAAATCTCGACTAATATTATATAATGTTTTTGGTCCGACTTTTTCTATCATTTTTATAATACCTATATTGCTTGAAAAATGAATTATCTGAGAAGTATTTAGGATACTATGTTTTTTATGATCTCGAACTGAAATATTATAGTAATTGTATTCTCCATTTTCGCAATTGAATTCATCATCCAAGCGAATCTTATTTTTAAGTAGTGATGAAATCAATGAAACAACCTTATATGTTGATCCAGGTTCAAATTGGTCAGTTATTGAACGAATCCGATGATAGTTAGGATTAGATTCATTAAAAGAGTTGTTATCAAAACTTGGTGTTGATGCCATTGCGAAAATTTCACCAGTTTGCGGATCCATAATGATGCCAGTTGCAGAGATTGCATCAGTTTCTAATTGCCGTCTAATTAGTTCTTCCTCTAATATTGACTGGTACTCTAAATCAATAGTTAATTGAATATTATTGCCATTAATTGGTTTTTGAAATGGCATACCACTTTTATGTTGGACTTTGCCACTCCAGCCTTTACTTTTATAAATCCATCCTTGTTTACCTTTTAAATAGTTATTAAAATCTTTTTCTATTCCGGAGATACCATCATCATCAAGATTTGTATAACCCAATATTTGCGCGGCTATTTCTTTATGAGGGTATTGCCGTCTATAATGCCTTTCAATTTTTAAACCTTTAAAAGGAGTAGTCTCTAAGGATCCAAGAGTCTCCTTTTGTAAATTACGCTCTAAATATTCAAAACTTGATTGAGACTGTAGTTTGTTAAGATATTTTTCTATAGGATTCCCAGTCCGATTGCTAATAGCTTTAGCTAAACCATATTTATCAAGTACATTTGATGGATTTACGGATAGAGTATAATGGATAATGTTTCGAGTTAGAGCGCGACTGTCTCTATCATAAATATTTCCTCGATTGGCATATATTTTTTGTTTCTTTTGTGACTGCAATAGTAAAGTAGATTGATATTGATCACCATTAAGTATTTGCACATGGAATAATCTTATGCAAAGCCCAGACCAAGATATGATTACAAAACCAGCTAAAACTGTAATTCTTGTTCTATATTTTGTATAAGTTTTTGTCATAAATGTTTTTCAACCCAAGCACTTGTTATAACTCTTACAGTTTCTGGCTCAGTGAAAACCATATTTAATTCATTCTGAGCTTTTTTAGCAATTACATCTGCTCGGTTTAATGATTCAACTTCACTTTGCAATTCATTAATTTCATTTTTTATTTCCCGTGCAGTGGCATTGTGTATCTCTATAGAAAGGAGAGTTTGATCTATCTCAGTATAAACCCATAAGTAGACAATGAGACAAATTATAATTGCTAGAGTTGAGGTGAAAAAAATCAAGCTATGTATCATATTTTTTGTTTTTTTTGATAATCGTTTTTTAGGCATTATGCAATCTTTTCTGCTGCACGCAGTTTAGCGCTCTTACTACGGCTATTTTTTGTTAACTCCCTGTGGGAAGCTGTTAAAGGTTTTTTAGTTAATATTTTAATTTTGTTTTGGGAAGCTAATTTTTTTAAATAATGTTTTACTTTTCTATCTTCCAGTGAATGAAAACTAATTATGACTACTCTACCACCAATGGAAAGCTTTTGATAGAATAACGCAAGAAACCTATCTAGATTTTCCAATTCATTATTTACAGCAATTCTTATTGCTTGGAACACACGAATAATAGATTTGTGCCTATTGTTTGGCGGGGTTGATCTACGAATAGCTTCTACTAAATCGGGGACTCTTTTTAGAGGTCGCATTTCAATAATTTTTTTAGCAATATTTCTAGAGCGTTTTTCTTCTCCATTATAAAAAATAATATTTGCGAGATCTCGTGCAGATGTTTGATTCAAGATATCATAAGCCTTGGTTTTCTGCGACATGTTGAAACGCATATCCAAGACAGAATCATAATTGAATGAAAATCCTCTAGATTCAGAATCTAGTTGGATAGATGACATACCTAGATCAAGTAAAATGCCATTCACTGTTTTAATCTCCAATCCTTTAAGGATTGTGTCAAGATTATGGTAAGAATCGTTAAATAATGAAATAGATGAGGTAAACGCTGAGAGACTATTAGTACATATTTTAAGCGCCTCTTCATCTCTGTCAATTCCGACTAAGTGACCATTTTTTGATAATTTCTTTAGAATAAGGGTGGCGTGCCCTCCAGTTCCTATAGTTCCATCGACATAAATGCCCTTTGGAGTAATATTTAAGAAAGATATTACTTTCGATGGCATAACCGGAACGTGAAACTTTGCTCCTGGTTGCCTTGATAATATCATTATAAAACAATTTTATCTGCAAGAGTATCGTATTCATCCGAGTCAATATTTTTTGATTGCTTATCTGCTTTTTCTAGTTCATACGGATTCCATATTTCCATTTTATTTACCATTCCGATTATAAGCAGATCTTTTTCTAACCCCGCATAGTTAACTAGGGACGGAGTGATTGTAATCCGTCCCTGTTTATCATATGTGGAAGGGGAAGCATAACGCGCTGTATTTCGCACGAAAGTTCTATGAATTTTTGATAATGAGGATAAATTTCTTAAACTAGTTTCGATTTCTTTCCAATGGACTAAGGGATAAACCCATATACAGGTATCCATACCTTTGGTGATGACAAATGTATTATCATTAGCTTTTGTTAATGATTGCCTGAATTTTGCTGGAATATTAACACGTCCTTTGGAATCCAAGGAATATGCGAACTCACCTATAAATGTATTATTTGTTAAAGTCATAATTTTAATTAAAGGGGGATTTACCCACAACTACCCACAATCTTACTAATAGGGTGTAAAAATGTCAATAATTATTCTTCATATAAGGTAAAATCTCTAAGGATTTATCTATATGTGGTTAATTGTGGGTAGTTATTAAATTTATATTAAAATAGAGGTTTATAGCGTTGGATTGCTATAGAGGGTGGATTTGGGTTTATTTTTAATCGTAACGGAAACTCAGATCCGGATATTTGTTTGATTTCGGTTGCATTAATAAATAGGGTCAAGCCTATTGTAGAAGTGAAAATTAATTCTGATGGTTCTATAAAAGCATTAAGATCTAATTCACGGTTTGAATTAATAATATTTGCAATAGGTGGTAGTGTATCATTTTTAAATGTATATGCAATTTGTTGGATAGTTTTAAACTTTACGAAAAAGGGGGGTGATACTGTTAGCATTTCGTTACTGGATTGATCCAAAACGAAATCTTTAAGAAGGTCATCATCATTAAGAGGTTTTACATTTTCTTTAATTACTGGACCATCATTTGTACCATAGGCATTACTTTCTTTATTAAAAATTTTTTTCGATACTAAAATTGAAAAGATAAAAATAAGGGAAAAACCACCAGCTATCAAATAATCTTGTCTTATTTTTTTATTCGTTTTTATTTGAGGTTTATTTTCTTTATTATTTTCTTCAGTATCTTCTTCTATAGAATTTGTAGAAATTACAGTTGGGCGATTATTTCCCATGAATGAGTCTAATTGCTCTAACGCTCTTTGAGACTCTCCACCAATTTCTTCTGCATAAGCACGTAAAAAAAGTCTTAAATAGGGTGTCTCGATTTCAGTGAAATCTCCTGATTCAATATACTGCAAATATTGCACATTGATTTTTGTTCTCTCACTTATTTCTTTAAGAGTAATATTTCGCGATTCGCGAAGTTCTTTTAATTCTTTGTAAAATTGTGCCAATTTCTAATTTTCGTTATGTTAAAATTACATTTATGGACATTGTTAGAAAAACTTTAATCATACAATTTTGGAGTTTTTCTAAGTTCTTTCTTTTTACTTTGTATATTTTTTTGTTTCAATCTCTTTATTTTTTCTTTCGCTGGAATAGATGTTGTTTTTCTCTTTTTAGGAAGATCAACTGATTGTTTAAAAATTGTGATCAATCTTTTTAACGCTTCTTTTTTATTCTTAATCTGAGATTTATATGATTTTGATTTAATAGTGATTATATTGTTCTTTGAAATTTTTTTAATGTGATGCATTTTTATTTTATTTATTAGCCATTGAGGGAAATTATGCTGTGCTAAATTATACTGAAGTAATATAGCAGTTGCATTTTTATTTATATTTTGGCCTCCGGGTCCTGATGAAAAAACTGGCTTAAAAGTTATATCGTTAACATTTATCATTATTTTGTCATTAATCTGGATTATTTCTTTTTTCATTTAATTAAAAAATTATAATATTTATTAAAGGTATAAAGTGGAAATCCCATAACATTAAAGTAACAACCTTTTATACCTTTTATATGAATAGAAAACCCGTCCTGTATTCCATAGCTTCCGGCTTTATCTAATGGTTGATAGTTCTCTATATAATTATAGATATCTCTATCGCATAATTTTGATATAGATACATATGTTCGATTGTTAAATGTTATATCTATATTTTTTTTTAATAAAATCAATGATACTCCTGTAATCACTTCATGTGTTCTACCAGAAAGAGAACGAAGCATTTGTTCACTATCCAAATTACTTTTCGGTTTACCAAGAATTTTGTTATCTAGGAGTACAATAGTATCTGCCCCAATGACAAATGAATTTGGATAATCTTTGGCTACGTCTTGAGCCTTTTTTCTTGCCCAATATTCGGTGAATGCTTCAGGCGGGAATATATTTTTTAAATTTTCCTCAACTTTACTGGGAATTACTGTAAACTCAAATCCAATTTGATTTAAAAGAGTTTTTCGTCTTGGAGATGCAGATGCTAAAATATTATCAATCAAATCAAATTCAACATTTTATTGAAATTTTGCACATCGTCCAATATATGAAACTGTCGCATGTTTTCCAATAGCCTTTAAACGATAGATGTACACTCCATTTGCAATTTGACCACCATATTTGTCAAGTCCATTCCAGTTAATTATATGGAAGCCTGCTTGTAAATTGTATCTTTCAAACGACTTAATTCTTCGTCCACCTATAGTATAAATATCTAGTTTAAGATCAAAATTTTGAGTTACTTCAAAAGTAAATTGAGTAGAAGTTGTAAAAGGATTGGGAAAATTAAAAGAATTATAGATTCTCAAATTATTATTTTGTGACCTCTGGAGCTTTATTTCTTTTTCAGATGGGTTGTTAGCACTGTCCCAAGCTTTTACTTTTAGATTTATAATTTTTTCTTTAGATGAATAGATGATTGTTCCTGTTGTAATACTATTTTTGTCATAATTAAAATTGTTTGTTAAAACAAAATTATTATTTGATTTAAGGTCAGTAATTAATATTTCATGGCCAATTTCATTTGTAAGATTAATTCCAATCGG
>CAZEER010000004.1:26602-43122 GCA_964511215.1 uncultured bacterium
TCAAAATTTTGACCGGAAAATGAAAATTGTCCTCGGAATAATGTCGCACCTGGAAGTGTATAGGATAGCGAATATGTCTCTGATGCAATATCGTATGTACGTTCTATATTTCGCTCTGCATCGATTAGTTGAATGTATCCATTTCCATTCCCTTGGATTTGCGATTGCATTCCTGTATAGCTACCTATTTCTAATGTCCTTAATGTATCTGGCGAAATAGTAAGAGAAGCTAATGTATCTTTTGGCATAGGTAATAGCATTCCAGGGTCCCCAAAGAGATGAAAATATTGTGATTCTGATGTACCGTCCTTTATAGATTGTAAGATTATGCCCACTTTATTATCACTGATATTGCCATTATTAAAAATAGCTTGGAATAAGTCTTTTGTATATCTTTCATTCCCACTTACAGTTATTGGTCGGGTAGTAGAAATTACCATTGATGCTGCATTCATGGGTGCTCTTATAAGTTCTTCAGAAAAAGATTCAGATAATGGATCATCAAAATGGCCAAAAGAACAGGTTCCAACAATCCAAAGAGGAAGTTTATTTCCTGTATTAATTTGATTTAAGTCGCCTCGGTCTAGATAGAGGAGTTTCTCTTGAGCAAGCTGATAGGGAGAACCGTGACCTATGTAAGATAGAATAGCGGTACCATTATTAAGATTATTCAACAAAGCTTGCGTAGCATCTGGTTTTATTACTCCATATGCAGATGCGTCACCAACTTCCGGGTATTCCATCATATATATTTTGTCAACATAAACAGATTTAGGGATTAAATTTGCCAATTCTTCTGAGTTTAGGGTATGAGATTGGCCTGTAGATATTGACCCATGGTTAGGTTCTGGTCTAGCTGCATCATCTGCTACTAATGTAACTGTTTGTCTCCATGGACCAAACTCAGGACTAGTTTCTATTGTGATTACTTTATTAACAAAATCTAAAACCTCTTGTTCATTTTTTGCTGGAAATCTACCTGTCGCTATTTCTGGTATATTACCATAAATTGTAGCTAATAGGTCATCTGTTGCGTATGTGCGAGATGACTGTACTTGTATTGTGGGTATGATAATAGATGATTGGCCAGTTACGTTTCTATAATCATAACCACCATCTCCAAGTATTAAAGCACAATTTGGAGAAGGTAATAGCCAATTTTCTTGTGTCCACTGTATGAAACTTCTGATTGCCATAGGATCGGGATTTCCTGCTGAAAATTCATCATAAATAGTCTCGATACCTGCAAAGATTGCGGGATTCCTCAAATTAGTCAAATCACTAGCCGCGGTTCTAAATTGTTCTGGACCTATAATGATATAATTAGCTTGGATACTATTTTTGCGAAGAGTATTAAATTGTTGATTTTCTTTTAATTCAATATTGATTTGACTATTTATGTTTGACCAATCAAATAAAACATAACGATTTCTTGATCCAGACGAAGTAAAAACATTACAGAATCCTAGATCATCTATTAAAATACTTTTGACATTAGAAGGATCGGAGATGTCCCATAGATAAGTATTGTTAGTACTTTGACCACTAAATTCAAATCTTACATTTTGATCGACTATAGGGGATGTGAATTCAAAATTTTCACCAAATTTAAGTTCACGGCCATACTGAATTTCAAAATTATCAAAATATGGATAAGAATTTGGATCTGACGATGTATTAATGATATAGAAGACATTCGATCCATTAATTAGATTGATGTTTGAAGACTCTGAGATAAAAGTTCGGGCACCACTTCCAGACCAACTTAATGATGAACCTATTTGCAACCCATTTAAATTATTAAATAAAATTGCTAGTTCGTGATATGAAGATACTGTCTCACTAAGAGAGTGTCCTCTAAAACGAGCATTAATATTAATATTTACACCCGCTTTAGGATCAGGTAGACTTAGAACTAATGGCATTGATCCGCCAGATGGAATAGGTGTTCCGACCCATTCCGTTCCAGATGCTTGTAAATTAATCAAATCTGCTTCATAATGTTTAGATGATAAACCATAGTCAATTAAAACACCAGCATCAGGCTGAATATAAGGTTCTATTCTTTTCCCCCTGATTTGGGAATCATTTGGAATAAAAAGCCAACAAGAATTTGTGTTAAAATATATATTTTGATTCCATTGAATATCAGTTTCGGCAATATCAAATCCAGATGGTCCTCTACCATAAAAGATAATTTTATCATCAATATCAAAAGATCCGTCATTTTCGCCAATTATAAAAATTGGTAATTCAATAAGATTCTCAGGGATTGGTTGGTTTACTCCTTGACTTCTAGGTCGTCCTAATTCTTGACTCATAAAAATTGAAATTGATCTTGGATCGAGGTTTGAAATATCAGAAAATGAAGATGCCAGTAGAGAGTAAGGCAAAGAAACCATTCCATCTTCAGCTAAAAAAAATTGAAACCACTTTCCTGATTGAGTTTCAGGATTTTTAAATAAATTCCTTTTATTAATTTTTAGCCATGATTTGGCAATATCCCAGTTTATTATTCGATCCTCTAAAAATTCCACCTCTGAATAATTTGGGGTTTTATAATTTAAATTAGTTTCATTGAAATCAATTATTATTTTTATATTTTGATAGTATATACCTGTGGAAGAAATAGGCGAAACTCGCAGAGTTGCTACGTTAAGATTCTGTAACTCTTGATTATTAATCCATTCAAATTCCTTTGACGGTTTTTGGGAAGATTGGAATGGTAACTTTTTTGGATTATAGTATTCAACTATTGTTTGTGGAATTTCATTATTTGGTAAGCCAATAATTAATGAAGTAGGGAAAATATCAGATTCAGTAAGCGCATCAATTTTTAGTTCTACTATTAGTCTTTCATTGCTATTTCGAATAATCTTTTTTGACACAGATGAATAAAGAATACTATTTAATAATAATATATAAATAAGATTGTAAAACATTGCATAAAATTAAATGATATGAGTAATTAACTGCATTGGAAAGTATAGAAAATTTCAAGTAAGTTTTTAAATAGCTTATAATCGAAAATATTGTTTTTGTTCCGGGTAACAAAAACTTTAAGGATGGAGTAGCATTATCAATGTTTGATTTACATATAATTAAAAATTTTTATTTGCAGATGAAAAACAGAGTAGAAACTGCAAAAAACATTCTTAACCGGCCATTGACATTAACAGAAAAAATCCTCTATAGCCATCTTGCAGACAGAAATATTAGTAATTCAATAAATCGAGGTGAATCTTATGTAAATTTTATTCCTGATCGTGTAGCTATGCAGGATGCTACCGCACAAATGGCACTTCTCCAGTTCATGATGGCTGGCAAGAAAAAAGTCGCAGTGCCTTCAACAGTGCATTGTGATCATTTGATTCAAGCAAAAAACAATGCAAGTAGAGATCTAGCTCAAGCTAAAGATGTTAATGGCGAAGTCTATCATTTTCTTGAATCTGTTTCCAATAAATACGGAATTGGATTCTGGAGACCAGGTGCAGGCATTATTCATCAGGTAATTTTAGAAAATTATGCATTTCCAGGAGGTATGATGATAGGCACTGATAGTCATACTGTCAATGCTGGAGGTCTAGGAATGATTGCAATTGGTGTTGGGGGTGCAGATGCTGTTGATGTCATGGCAGGTATGCCTTGGGAACTAAAGTTTCCGAAATTAATTGGCATCAAATTAACCGGTGAATTAAATGGTTGGACATCAGCTAAAGATGTTATACTTAAAGTTGCTGGTATTCTGACGGTTAAAGGAGGCACTGGTGCAATTGTAGAATATTTTGGTTCTGGTGCAAATAAGTTATCCTGTACAGGCAAGGGAACTATTTGTAATATGGGAGCAGAGATTGGTGCTACTACATCTATTTTTGGTTATGATGAAAGCATGGAAAAATATTTGCGAGCTACTGGTAGATCAAGTGTGGCTGATTTGATTGATAATTCTAAAAATCTATTTTGTGCTGATGATGAAGTAATCGAAAACCCAAAAAATTATTTTGATGAATTTATTGAGATTGATCTTTCAGATTTGGAACCTCATTTGAATGGTCCTTTTACACCTGATAGGGCTACACCTGTATCAAAAATGAAAAATATAGCTGAGAAAAATGGTTGGCCAACAAAAATTGATGTTGGCCTCATTGGATCTTGCACAAACTCGTCCTATGAAGATATATCCAGAGCATCATCAATAGCAGAACAAGCAACTAAGAAAGGGTTAAAAACGACTGCCCATTTCACAATAACACCAGGTTCAGAACAAGTTAGAAGCACAATTGAAAGAGATGGGTTTATAGAAATTTTTAAGAAATTAGGGGCAGAGGTATTTGCAAATGCTTGCGGACCCTGTATTGGACAATGGGATCGAAAAGGCTCAGAAAAAGAACCAAAAAATACAATTATTCATTCCTTTAATAGAAATTTTGCAAAACGTGCAGATGGGAATCCTAATACTCATGCATTCGTTGCTTCTCCTGAATTAGTCACTGCTTTAGCGATTGCTGGAGATTTAACCTTCAATCCTTTGAAGGATTGTTTAATAAATGAAGAGGGTGAAAGTGTATTACTTGAACCTCCTGTCGGATTTGATCTTCCTAAAAATGGATTTATTGTTGATGATTTGGGTTATCAAAAACCTTTAGATGATGGCTCAAATATTGAAGTAATTATCGACCCAAAATCGGAGAGATTGCAATTATTGACACCGTTTGAAGAATGGGATGGTGAAAATATAAATGGTATCAGATTATTAATTAAAGCTAAAGGAAAGTGTACAACTGACCATATATCTATGGCTGGACCTTGGTTACGATTCCGAGGACATCTTGATAATATTTCAAATAATATGTTGACGGGAGCAATAAATTATTTTAATGATGAGCCTAATCTAGTGAAAAATCATTTAAATGGTATATATGGTACTGTACCAGATACACAGCGTGCTTATAAAGCTTCAGGGATACCAACAATTGTTGTAGGCGATGAAAATTATGGTGAAGGATCTTCAAGAGAACATGCAGCAATGGAACCTCGTTACCTTGGGGTGCGTGTGATACTTGTTCGTTCTTTTGCACGTATACATGAGACTAATTTAAAAAAACAAGGGATGTTGGCTTTAACATTTCATGATAAATCTGACTATGATAAAATTCTTGAAGATGATATTTTTCATTTTCTCAATTTGGACTCATTTTGTGAAAATAAACGTCTTAAAATATCTGCAAATCATTCTGATGGTACAAAAGATATTATTGAATGTAATCACACCTACAATAATTCTCAGATAGAATGGTTTAAGGCAGGATCTGCTCTAAATTTAATTAATTCAAATTAAACTGCTAATTCCAGCAAAAATAAAAAAGAGTACTTGCATATCTTGGAAATGATTATATTTAGAAAATTATTATTTTATTTCATAATAAAATTATATCCTTAAAAATTTTCTACCTTGATAAATAGAGGGAATTACTTATGTCAAAACTTTGGGATGACTTAAAAGAAAATATGAAAGATTGGAGTGTCTCAGCAGTTGAAAAAGCCGAAGAAATGAGTAAAATAGCAATGGCTAAAACCGAAGAAATGACACGTATTTCTAAAATAAAGTTTGAAATACATCAACTCCAAAGGGAAATCAATAATATATACCAAGAATTAGGTAGGCTTGCTTATTCCCATACAAAAAAAGATCATATGGCAACATTTTCAGGCAATAACGATTTTTTTCAATTAGTTAATAATATTGAAACAATAAAAGAAAAAATATTAGTTAAAGAAAATGATATTGATGAAATAAAAAGTGAATATGGTATTGAAAATGATTTGGATGAAAAAAATCATCTTAATAATCCAATCATTACTGATGAGGTATCTGCTAAGAAAGATAATTTGTATAGAAATATTGAAGAAAAATTAGATAAATAAAACATTTTTAAGTTTTTTTTAAAAATCGTAAAATTTTCTAAACATTACTTTTTAATAAGATTGTTTAAATAATTGAAAAATTTTATAATACAGAAAGAATCAAACACAAACGTGCGCCAATGGCATTTGCATTATGGTCAAATCATTGCTATTAGTAGTGCAATAATTTTGTTAATAACAGTTGCTATATTTTTATCAGCCGATGCTCTGAGTAATTATCTATATGAAAAAAGGCTTAGTGAATTCAAATCAAATTATCTTCATATTGCGAAAAATGTAGAATCCTTAAGAAGTAAACTAGTAAAAATTGATGAAAAAATTGATATATTAGAAAATAAGGATAATGCAGTTCGTACTTATGCAGGTATGCCCAAGATTGATCTTGATATTAGAAAACTAGGTATAGGGGGCAATTCATTAAAACCAAAAATGTCATTAGACAACCTTGCACCTGTGATTACTGAAGAATTGGTTGCTCTTGAAATGGATATTGAAAAATTATCTCGCGAAATAAACTTGGAGATGAACAGTTACAATGAGATATATGATAAAGTCAAAGATAATATTCAAAGAATTTCACAAATCCCTTCAATAAGACCTGTGAATGGTGGATTCTTGAATTCGTCCTTTGGGTATAGAAATGATCCAATTGATAATATTATGAGATTCCATCAAGGACAAGATATTACTGTCGACTCTGGTACTCCTATCTATGCTCCAGCGAATGGAACTGTCAAGAGAGCTTATTACGCAGGAGGATTTGGGAAGCATATTAAATTAGATCATGGGGATGGATATACGACTCTCTTTGCTCATTTGTCAAAAATAAATGTAAAACATGGTCAAAAGGTAAAACGTGGAGATATAATAGGATTAACAGGTAATACTGGACGATCCACTGCTCCTCACCTGCATTATGAAATTCATCATTATGGAGAACCAAAAAATCCTTTAGACTTCTTTTTTCACCTTTCCTCAAAATAGAATCTAGACTTTTGAAATTATGAGTAAGACGTATTACATAGAAACATACGGCTGCCAAATGAATGTTGCTGATTCAGAATTAATTAAGTCTATCTTGCATGATGAAGGCTACAGAATATCAGAAAATATGATGCAGGCAGATGCTATATTTGTGAATACTTGTGCAATTCGTGACCATGCTGAGGAAAAGGTACATTCTCAATTAGGTCGTTTTGATCTTATTAAAAAACAAAAACCGGATACTATTATAGGCGTTCTTGGATGTATGGCCCAAAATCTTAAACATGAACTATTAGATAGCAGACCATTTGTGGATATTATTTTGGGACCGGATTCTTATCGTAGATTGCCAGAACTATTAAAGAGAAAAGAAAAACAGAAAAAAAGTATAGTTGATACTTCCTTATCACGTTTTGAAGTATATGATGACCTTTTTCCACATCGAGATAAAGGTGTAAATGCATGGATATCAATAATGCGTGGTTGTGATAAATTTTGTTCTTTCTGTATTGTCCCATTCACACGTGGTAGGGAAAGAAGTAGAAATATTAAGAGTATTGTAAATGAAGTGAAACAAGTGGTTAGAGATGGTTATAGTGAAATTACTCTTTTAGGACAGAATGTAAATTCATATCATTATAATAACTATAATTTTAGTCAATTATTGGATGCTGTCGCACAAATACCAGCACTTAAAAGGATACGTTATACATCTCCACACCCACAGGATATTACAGATGAATTACTTAATACCATGTTAAAATACAATAATATATGTAATTATATTCATCTACCACTTCAGGCAGGTAGTGATAAAGTGCTGAAAAGAATGAATCGTTCTTATACTAGAGATAATTTTATCGGATTGACGGAACAAATTAGAAAAAAATTACCTGGAGTAGGAATATCTACAGATATTATTGTTGGTTTCCCAGGTGAGACAGATGAAGATTTCCAAGAAACCCTGTATGTTATGAAAAAAGTAAGGTTTGATTCAGCATTTAATTTTAAATACTCTCCCAGACCAGGAACCAAAGCTAGTGAATATGATGATCAAATAAATGAAAGTATAAAACAAAAACGATTAGAACAAATTATTAAACTTCAAAAAAAACATACTTATCGTAGAAACCTTGAACTTATTGGAACTATTCAAACTGTTTTAGTGGAGAGAGAATCAAAAATATCTGATAATTATTGGGCAGGTAGAACTGATTCAAATAAATGGGTTGTATTTTCAAAAGATGATGCTCATATTAATGATTTGGTTTTAATTCAGGTTACTGATGCAAGAGGTATTACTCTACGTGGTAAAATGATAAGTCACGCAGAAGCTGCATGATGAATCTAGTAAAAACATTTTTTCTGATAATTCTAATTTTATCAATCATTTTTTTCTTACAACTCAATGATGCCAAAGTAAGTGTTAATTTAATATTTGCCAAATTTCCAAATTCACCAGTGAGTATGATTATTTTTGCATCACTTGCAATTGGAATATTATTTGGATATTTATTTGCAGCCCTTTCAATCTTGGCAGCAAAAGCGGATATAAGAAGTCTACAGAATAAAAATAAACGTTTATCTGATGAATTAAATGATCTCAGGAATGTAGCTATTGATGAAGGTATTTACGATATAGAGGATGGAGAATATTAACTTTGAATTCCATTTATCTTTATTTGATTTTGGCGCTATCATTAAGTGCTTTAATTTACTTCGTACCGTTTAAAAGAAAAAAGCATCTAGAATCAAATACTCTTTTTACTGAAGCACTAAATGCTATGGTGCGCGGTGATAAAGGAAAAGCCGTTAATTTATTAAAGCAAGTTGTTAAGCAGAATTCAGATCATGTACAAGCTTATCTACAGTTAGGAAATATTATTAGAGATGATAATCCAGATCAGGCAGCAAAGATACATCAATCACTTACTGTCCGTCCAAATTTAACAAATGAAATAAGAGTTGATCTTCATAAAGCATTGGCAAATGATTATTATAATATTAATCAATATGAAAAATCCAAAACAGAAGCTAAACAAATCCTCCTTCTAGAAAAACGTAACCTATGGGCTCTTAATTTTTTAATTACTCTTGCTGAAAAAAATCAAGATTGGGATGAAGCGGCAAATTGGACAAAACAAATGCATAGGGTAACTGGTAATAAAAAAAATGAAGATGTTGCTAAGTTTGATGTTTATAAAGGTTTAGATTGTTTAAAAAATGGTAAGTTAGATGAAGCAAAATATTTTTTTAAAACAGCAATAAAACTATCACCTGCTTACAGCATGAGTTATCGTTATCTTGGAGATGTTTATGAAAAAACACGTGACCTTGTTAAAGCTGTTGAAAATTGGGAAAAATTTGCAGCGAAAGATCTTGAAAATGGGAAAAGAGTTTATGGTAATATTGAATCTGCTTTGTTTGATCTAGGACGTTATAGTGAAGTTGAAAATTTTTATAAAAGACTTTTAAATATAAATCCATCAAATTTTGATGCAGTAATCCGATTAGCAAATGTTCTTGAGGAAAAAGGTGAGAGTGGTGCTGCTATGACACTTGTGGAGAATACTATAATATCGAATAATAAAGATGTTCGATCTGAATTAATGAAACTTAAATTAAATCTTACAAAATCTACACCAATAGAATTAGGTCATCAGATTGATGACATTATTGAAACATTATCTAAATAATATGAAAAATAAATGTTTTTCTTGCTTAATTGTAACTGTATTAAATGCTCAGAATGTGGATATGTATATATCATTAATTCATGAAGGACAGGTTGATGGTGTTAAGGAGAGTATGCAGGAATTAGTTTCAAAATATCCTAATGATCCAGAAGTATTGTATTTAAAAGGTTTGTTAACTTCCCATGGAAGCAAATCTTTAGAAATATATAATACTATACTTGAAAAATTCCCTAAATCAAAATATGCGGGTGATGCTGCAGTGAAAATTGGAGAGTATTTTTATGCTCGTGGACTTTATTCACAAGCAGGGAAACAATTATGTAGTATACCTAGAAACTATCCAAGGTTTCAAGATATTCAGAGGGTATTAGATTTAATGGTTAGTTCATTTGAGGCTATTGGTGAAGAGGACTCGGCAAAATATTATATAGGTATTTATCAAGGTATGTTCCCTTATCTAGATATTGATAAATATGGACTAAGCACTAACAATAAAAATATGAGCCAAACTTTATCACAAAGAAATATTAAAGAGCCTAAGCCTTATGTAATTCAAATCGGTGCGTTTGGAAATATAAAAAATGCTAAAAGACTCAAGTTACAAGTTAGTCAGATTGGATACGATGTTGAGCTTACGCCAATTCAAACAAATGGTCGAGGATTGCATGCTGTGAGGGTAGTACGCTTTAAATCAAAATCATCTGCAGAACGTATTGGCAAAGTTATAAAAAAGAAATTAGGTTTAGATTTTAGGGTTTTATATCGTCCAAAAAGTATTGGTTAGAAAATGTTCATTGGGAATGATTGAGTGGCTGGTGCCCTCCACGGCCTTCAAAGCCGCTGTCTTTAGTTATACTAAAGAGCTGGGTTCGATTCCCAGGCGTTCCCGCAATAATTTTAATAAATATTTATAGGCACATATTACTTGCTTTATCTCTAAAGAGATGATTAATATCAAGAGGGTCGAATTTGACCAACAAATGCGGAGTTTCAAATGAGTGTTAGCTGCTCAGAAAATATTGCTGTTTCAAAAGTAATTATCCTTAATTCGATAAAATCACTTTCATGAACAATACGATTAAGATTTATACAACTGTTCTTATATTTTTCTTAGCTGGGACACTTTTTGCTCTACACGGTAAAATAGTTTTTTATGATGGTACATATGTGATGGGTAAAGTAACTAAAGTTGATGAAGCAACTGTATATATAATCCCAATAGGATTAGATACACCTGAGGGTGTATTAATTGGAAATATTGATTCTCTCAATATGGAAAATGGTATGGTACCTGTTCTTAATAGTGCTGTGAAATATTTTTATGAAAAAGGTGAGTTCATAGCTAATAATGATGATTGGATGGATGAATATGAAAGGTCTAATTCATCTAATATTCAAAACCTCGATGTATTAGATGAGTATATCTTCCAAGAAGAACAAAGGAAAAATTGGGAATATTATAATTTATCATTATCAGGTGGAGTACCTTTAATTGCAGCTGAATCACTTGTGGAAACAGATGCAGAATATGGTAAAGGTTTTACAATGAGTCCAAATATAGGCTTTAGTTTTCAAACGCCATACATGCAACTTGGTCCTGTTGATTATTCTGGTGGAGTAACAATAATGAATTATAGCTTCAAAGCTTCTCATCAAGGTCATATAGAGGCTCTTCAGATAGCTAGTATATTAAGTTTTGATTTTAATCCTATCCTTTATTTTATGCCTGACAATTTCCATTTCACTGTTGAAGGTGGACCATCTTATAATTTTGCCTATGATATTGATCAAACTTTAGGAGATTATCCCAATATTGATTTTCCTGATGGAGATAGCACTGTTCTTTTTGATTCAAAATATAGGGGTATTGGTGCAAATATGGGTGCTTCGGCACAGTATTGGTTCGCTGATTTTCCTATTGGTTTTAAATTCTTTTTTAGTAGTTATATAGTACCACAAGCACCCCCATTTACAAATGTATATACATTTTTTATAAGTAGTGGCTTATCTATGAATATAGTATTAAAAAGGTACCATAAGAATAATAGGCCAAAGTAAGATTATTTCAGAATAGCTAAAAATGATCTATCTATTTTTATTGAAATCGAGTGTTGGATAGAATCAATTCTTACTATTAACCGGTCTCTGCCATCTATTCGCACAACTTCTCCATTTATGCCTTTTAATGGACCATCTTTCACTTTTACCGAATCTCCTTTAATAAAATAGTCAGTTGTTTCAGGATTGTAACCACCATTGATCATTGTTTTAATTGATTGAATACTATTTTCTTGTACTGTTGCAATTTCTTGACCAAATCTAACAATTTTAACTAATCCAGGCGTTTGGGAAATATAATGAGTATTATTTA
Organism: uncultured bacterium; assembly: GCA_964511215.1. GTDB lineage: Bacteria > Fidelibacterota > Marinisomatia > Marinisomatales > UBA1611 > CAZEER01. Next base: position 38,579 of record CAZEER010000004.1, read on the forward strand.
GTTCAGTTCTAACAAATAAATAAGACTTGAAAAGAGGAAAATTGACCCATTTTTTTCGATCACTCCATTTTTGGCGCTTTTTTATTAATGGTAGAAATACTTCAATTCCCTTATTAATTAATTCTTTCTGGACACTTTTTTCATGTCTTGGCTTTGTATAAACCGCAATCCATTTTTTGATATAACTACAATTCATAATTAATAATTTAATATAATTACTATGAATTATTGAGAATAATCTCTATATTGGTTGATAAAAAATATCAATGAGGTTGATAAATATAAAAATTCTTTATGCGTACGTCAGAGCAAATTAAAAAATTTATTTTAGATAATCTTTCTATACACAAAAAAGATATTGTCCAAGAATCTATTAATCATTTTGGGATTTCAAGGCAGGCTATTCATAAACATATGAAAAGATTAATAGATGATAAAAAGGTGGTCGCATATGGTACAACAAAAGGCAGATATTATGAATTAATTCCATCAGTAAACTATAATAAGAAAATAATTATAGATGGTGCTTTTTCATCGGAAAATTTTCTCAAAGAACATATTTCACCTCAAATAGAATCATTACCTAAAAATATATTTGAAATATTTATATTTTCAATAGGTGCACTTTTGAACAATATTTTATATCACGCTGATGCTACAAATATTTATTTTAAATTATATGTTAATCATAGAGAAGCACATTTTGTTCTTAGTGATAATGGTAAAGGAATATTTGAAAATATTCGCTCCGGATTAGAGCTATCAAATTCAAGCGTTGCTGCATTAGAGCTAGCTAAGGGCAATGTTACTACAGACCCTTCTCGCCATTCTGGTGATGAATTAAATACAATCATACAGTTATTTGATAAAGTTACGATAGACTCATCAGGGATATCATTAAAGTATTTTAATAAAAATCAAGATTGGTTACTAAAACATTCTAAACAGTTGCATGGCACCAGAATACATCTGCAAATTGATTCGCTATCCAAAAGAACGTGCTCAGATATATTCGATTCTATTTTTGCTAATAAATATTTAAGAATACGTATTCCATTAAATTTTTTAGAATTATCAGATAATAAAATCGTCAATTCTCGTTTACAAGCAAAGAGCGCTCTTAGAAATATTAAAGACTATAAAATAGTTGAATTTGATTTTAAAAAAATTGATTTAATTGGTCCTGCTTTCGCTGATGAACTCGTGCGACAAACTAAAGAGAAAAATAAATTTGCAGATATTGAATGGATTAATACTAATCCTACTGTTGATTTACTAATGTCTAGGGCATTAGACCGACAGTCTTAAAAAAGACTAAAGAAAAATGAATAAATTGCCTAATCAATCAGTATGTGATTGAGTAGGCGGAGCACCACTTGAAATGATAGATTTCCATAATCATATACTTCCAAATTTTGATGATGGTTCCCATTCAATGGAAATGTCAATTGCCATGTTAAAACATGCCTATAGTCAAGGTATAACAGAAGTTGTTAACACTGTTCATTTTCAACATCCAAAAGTAGAAGGTATTGAAATATCATATGAAATTATTAAACAAGAAATAAGAAAACTTCAAAAAGAATTACAAACGATGAATATCCCTATTAAAATCCATATAGGATCTGAAGTTTTCTATTTGCCAAATCTAATGCAAATCAAGGATGATCCAATTGCCACAATTGGTAATGGAAATTACATGTTAATAGAGTTTCAACCGTACACAATACCAGAAACTCATAAACAAATATTTTTTGATTTAAAAATGGAAGGAATTACGCCTGTAATAGCCCACCCAGAACGTTACAAACCTATACAGGAAAATATTAATCTAGTATATGAATGGTTGAATGCTGGCTGCTTAATTCAAGTTGATGCTGGAAGTATAGTTGGTACATTAGGTAAATCTGCTCGTATTACATCGGAAAAAATTATAAAAAATAAGTGGTGCCAAATTCTTGGTTCAGATGCACATGATAATAGAAAAAGAAATTTTTGTTTGAAAGATGCATTATTAATTGCAAAGCAATGGATTGGTGATGAGGCAGATGCACTTGTTTTGGATCATCCACAAGCATTGCTAGATGGTAAACCAATAATAGTGGAATTAGATGAAAATTACTCAGAAATTCGACCCCCATTTTGGAAAAGAATATATAAGAAAAATAGAAAATAATATGAAATTAAAGTTATTCATCATATCAATATTTATATCACTCATTTTTGGGCAAAATCAACAGAGTGATAATCGACTAAAATCATATGCTGACTATCAACTTTCGAGTGAACGCTATATTACCAATTCTGAAGGCCGTATTTTTATGAAAGTAAATATTTGGGGTCATGTAGGTTCTCCAGGAAGTCATTTAGTTAATGAAGGAATAGATTTTGCATCTTTACTTTCATTAGTTGGAGGGCCTCAAGAAGGTGCAAATTTGAAGAAGGTTACTGTTTATAGGGAAAATATAGATGAAAAAGGGAAATTAGTTTACAATGTAGATCTTGAAGAATTTATTAAAACTGGTGATCGTTCTAATTTCATAAAAATATATCCAAATGATACAATTATTATACCACAAAAATTATTCAATCAATTCTTAAATCGCATCAATACAGTGAATCTACTTTTTTCTCTTGTGACTTTATCTCTTCAAATATCAACTATTATTTCGGGTTAATGAATCAAATTACAGAATCATCGCAATTAAATAATTTAAAATATATAAATACTACTCCTGAATTGACCCTGGGTGACTATCTAATTATAGCCCGTATTCATTTTAAAAAGATTTTTTTTATATCTCTTTTAGGACTCTTTTATGGGATATACTACACTTATACAGTTTTACCAAATTATAGAGCTACTGCAACAGTTATGATAAGAGAAAAACCTGGTGCAAATATGATTATGGATATGACAGGTAATAGTAACAACAATAGGATGACTAATGTGATACAATTAATCACTTCTAGAGCCTTAGCAAAGGAAGTGGTAAAATATTATTGGAATTCCCATCGTAGAAATAATATGCATTTATTTGGAACAAGAAAATTCTATCCAAAAGGAGAGCGGTATAGGAGAATAGTTAGAGAAATTATTACCCTTGGTCTTTATGATCCATCAGCAGACAAGCCATTGAAGCATGACGAAGAATACACTAATGCTATAGGGGATACCTATGCTGGTAGAATAATTGGTGGTTTAAATGTGCATAATAGAAGGGGTACGAATATTATTGAAATTACATACAATAGTATTAATGCTGATGAGGCAAAAAGGTTAGCAAATACTATTGCTCGAACGTATGTACGAATGGACAAAGAATGGACTAGCAAGAACTCAATAAAATCTGTTGAATTTTTAGATTCACTTCTTAGCATACAGGAAAAAGAAATTAAATCTTCTGATCAGAAGATTAGAGACTTTATGGTAGAAAATAATATGTTTAGTCTTGAGAGTGATGTTAGTTCAATTGTTAGCCAATTAAATAATTTTGAATCTGAGCGATACAAACAAGATTCAGAAATAAATATTCGTAAGGAAAAAATAGGAATTTTAGAATCAAAACTTACTGAGAGAGAAAAATCTCTTGCTGATCAATTAACGAATAATATTAATATTCAATTGACATCACTAAGAATGGAGATTGGAAGGTTAGAGACACAGATTGTTCAGAATAAAAATATTTATGGAGATGAACACGCTCTTATAATCGAATTAAAACAAAAATTAGAAAGTCTTAAAATAGAATTGGACGACAAGGTTAATTTATTGATTGCCCAAGGTATTACAGTGCAAGATCCATTGCAAGCTAGGCAGATCATCATAGCACAACTTTTAAATTTAGAATCTGAGATTGAGGGTTTTCAATTAAGAAAATTTGAAATCAATCAAATGATAGAATTGTTTAATAAAAAATTAAATACTCTTCCTGATAAGCAAATGGAACTTGCAAGGTTAAATCGCGATACTGAAATATTAAATCAGAATTATGGTTACTTAAGACAGAAATTGGAAGAAGCTAAACTAAATTTAGTAGCCCAAGTAGGCGACGCGCAATTTCTTGATTCTGCAAAAATACCAAGTCGCCCATCAAGTCCAAATCATAGAAAGAATATACTTGCGGGTCTTGGTATAGCATTCTTTTTGAGTCTGATCATTGTGTTTATAATTGAATTTCTTGATAATACACTAAAAACAATAGATGAGATAGAAAAATATAATTTAACTGTTTTAGGAATTATTCCCTCTATTGGTAATGCAGATACAATAAAGCGGAAAAACTTTTTATTCTGGAGGTCTAAATCAAGTAGCAATAAGGGAATAAAAAGAAGACTAATTACCAGAGAAGATCCAAAATCTCCAGTCGCTGAAGCATATCGCAGTTTGCGGACAAATATGCTTTATTCATCATCTGGAGAAATTAAATCTTTATTGGTATCAAGTGCGGGACCTGGAGAAGGCAAAACGACTACCGTTGCAAACCTGGCAATTACATATGCAAATCTAGGGAAGAGAACTTTATTAGTGGATACAGATTTGC
>CAZEER010000004.1:43222-70149 GCA_964511215.1 uncultured bacterium
AGAGTAGCTATGGATCATATTATTACTATTACTACCATCAATATTATCATTACTATGGTAGCAACAAAGAATAAATTTTTCTTTTCTATATAATCTACTCCATAGCTGCTCACGATAAGCGATTGATAATATTTCAATATAAAAACATATAGAAAATGAGTATCAAAGATAAAAAAGCATTAATTAAAAAATCAAATTCCTTACTATCATGGGTTCTAACACAAAGGCAAATTTGTGACCTAGAACTCTTAATGAATGGTGGATTCTTTCCATTAAATGGTTTTATGGATCAAAATGAATATAAGTCTGTTATTAAAGACATGCGTTTGACTGACGGATCTCTATGGCCAATTCCGATTACTTTAGATGTAAATACTTTATTCGCGGAAAAAATTGATAAAGGACAAGAAATTGTACTACGAGATCAAGAAGGATTTCCTTTAGCTATTTTAAAAATTAATGATAAATGGAAGCCTGATTTACAAAGAGAGGCAGATTTAGTTTATGAAACTAGAGATTCTGATCATCCTGGAGTAGACTATCTTTTAAACGTTTCTAATCCGGTTTATGTTGGAGGGAAGCTTGAGCGCATATCTTATCCTCGTCATTATGATTATACCATTTATAGGCATAATCCAGAACAAATAAAAAATATTTTTAATTCATTAGGATGGGAAAAAGTAGTGGCCTTTCAAACAAGAAACCCATTACACAAGGCCCATATTGAGCTCACGAAAAGAGCGATGAAAGAATTAAATGCATTTTTACTTATTCACCCCGTTGTAGGTATGACAAAACCTGGTGATGTTGACCATTATACGCGAGTAAGATGTTATAAGCATGTTATGAATGAGTATCAAGAAAATTCTGCGATATTAAGTCTCCTAGAGTTGGCAATGAGAATGGCTGGACCTAGAGAAGCAGTTTGGCATGCATTAATTAGAAAAAATTATGGATGCACTCATATGATAGTGGGAAGAGATCACGCTGGTCCTGGATCTGATAGTAAAGGTAAACCATTTTATGGTCCATATGATGCGCAAGACCTTTTATTAAAGTATCAGGATGAAATAGGCATAGTAATGGTACCTTTTAAATTTATGGTTTATGTCACTGAGAGTGATTCTTATGAAGCAATTGATGATATAGATGAAAAAGTTGACTATAATACAATTTCTGGTACAGGATTACGACAATTATTAGATGATGGTAAAGAAATCCCTGAATGGTTCACATACTCGAATGTTGCTAAAGAATTACAAGCATCATATCCACCTTTGGAAAAACGAGGTTTGACTATCTTTTTTACTGGATTATCCGGATCAGGAAAATCAACTCTTGCCAATGGATTATTAGTAAAACTGTTAGAACAAGGTAAACGACCAGTTACTTTACTCGATGGGGATATTGTCAGAACACATCTTTCCAGTGAATTAGGTTTTTCAAAAGAACATCGTTCATTAAATGTCCAAAGAATAGGTTTTGTAGCAAGTGAGATTACTAAAAATTGTGGCATTGCAATATGTGCACCTATAGCACCCTATGCACTGGATAGAAAATTAAATAGAGAATTAATTTCACAAGTTGGAGGGTTTATAGAAGTTTACGTTAATACACCCATAGAAAAGTGTGAAGAACGTGACTCAAAAGGGTTATATGCATTGGCTAGGAAAGGTGTTATAAAGGAGTTTACAGGCATATCAGATCCATATGAAGAGCCAATTGATCCAGAAATAATGGTTAATTCTAGTGGCATTCCACCTGAAGAATTAGTTAATGAAATATTCACTAGAATACAACAATTAGGATATATCTAATAATATTATTTAAAAAAATTATTATGGAATTTTTTTTTCCTTTAGCAAAAGGTCTAGAAAAAATCTATAGATGAGTCATATATCAAGTTAATAATAAACACAGTAGAGACAGAGTTAACTGAATACTAAAACATCAAAGTGGGATTTGGTTATCACCTCTAAAAGAGGTTGGTTTAATCTTGATCTAAGAGGTGTATGGGATTATCGTGATTTAATTCTACTATTGGTTCATAGAGATATCATTTCACAATATAAGCAAACAGTTTTGGGACCAATATATTTTATGTTGACTCCCATTGTTGGTACAATGATTAATACCCTAATTTTTGGAAAAATTGCAAAACTTTCGACAGATGGTATACCACAGTTTCTTTTTTATATGTCGGGTAATCTATTCTGGAGCTATTTTTCAACTTGCTTGGGCGCTGGGAAATCGGTTTTTCAATCTAATGTTAATTTATTTTCCCAAGTATATTTTCCTCGCTTATGTATTCCCATTTCTCAAAATATAAGTGCCCTGTTTAAACTTTCTATGCAATGTATAGTTTTTATTGGAATCTATATTTATTTTATAAAACTTGGGTCAAATATGATACCTTCATTTGGAATTATTCTCTTACCTATACTTATGCTTCAGTGTAGTTTACTTGGTTTAGGTACGGGTATCCTCATGTCATCTTTTACAGTAAGGTACAGAGATCTGAATTTCATTTATAATTTTATTACGCAATTTTGGATGTATATCAGTCCAGTAGTATATCCAATGTCAGTTATACCTGATAAATGGCGTTATATTATGAGCTTTAATCCAATGGTTGGTATTATAGAAACAGCTCGACAACTTATTTTTGGGACCAGTTCATTAGAGTATATATATATTATAAATGGTCTGATCACTACTTCATTTTTAGTTATCATAGGATTATTAATATTTAACCGGGTTGAGAAAACATTTGTTGATACTATTTAAATGTCTGATCCAGTGATACATATTCAAAATCTTTATAAGGAATACCGCTTAGGTACCATAGGCTATGGAACTCTTAGGGAAGATTTAGAGAGCTTTTGGGCAAAATTGCGGGGTAAAAAAGACCCCAATTCAATTATAAATAAATCAGAAAATAATCTAATTAATTCCCAAGATCATATACTTGCACTGAATAATATTAATCTTAAGGTTAATAAAGGAGAGCGTTTAGGTATAATAGGGAAAAATGGTGCTGGGAAAACAACTCTATTAAAAATTTTATCAAGAATTGCTTCCCCCACAAGTGGAAAAGTAAAAATTAAAGGACGTGTAGCGAGTTTAATTGCTGTTGGTACCGGATTTCATCCTGAACTTACAGGTAGAGAAAATATTTATCTTAATGGTACAATTCTTGGATTAAAAAAAAGAGAGATTAAAAAACGTTTTGATGAAATAATTGAGTTTTCAGGTGTTGAAAAATTTATTGATACACCTGTAAAGCGTTATTCTTCAGGCATGCATATACGCCTTGGGTTTGCGGTTGCAGCCCATTTAGAACCAGATTTATTAATAATTGATGAAATTCTTGCAGTTGGAGATGCAGATTTTCAAAAAAAAGCTATAGGGAAAATAAAGGATATAAATAGAAAAGATGGAAGGACAGTGCTATTTGTTAGCCATAATATGAAGGCAATCGCCAATTTATGTAACAAAGTAATATTTTTAGAAAAAGGTAAGATTAAAGATATTGGAACACCTAAACAAATAATACAGTCGTATTTAAATAATAATAGAAATAAAACAAAATATTTTAATGAAATAGATATATCAAATGTGCCCCAAAAAGGCAATGGTTCTGTAACCATTCAAAAAATAATGTTGATTGGAGATGATCAGGCAAAAAGTAATTTTGACATAAATGAAAATATAAAAATTCAGATTGATTACTATAATAAAATAGAGGGGAATAAACTATGTGTATATATTCAAGTTCTTAATAAAAATGAAGAAATTGTATATGCATCTGGAAATTTAAGATCTATCACTACTGGGAATGATAAATGGTTTGATAAGCCCCATCCAAAAGGAATGTATCAAACATTTTGTCTTATTCCAGGAAATTTTTTAAATAGTGGAGAGTATAATATATCTGTATTTATTCAATCTAATATAATAGAACATGCAGCGTTATCTGGTCCAATAATAAAATTAATAATAACAGATGAATTAGGTTCTATAAGCGAATTAAACCAAGAATGGCCCGGATATATTAGAAAAAAAATAATTTGGAAAACTAATCGTTTATCTAATTAAATGTATGGAAAATAATAAAGTATTAATTATGGGGATACCTGGTATGGTTGCTTCTCATATAATTGAGTATTTATTTAAAAAAACTGATTGGAATATTCATGGTATATCCTATTGGCATAATCTAAAGGATTATATTGAACATTTAATTCCTAAAATAAATTCAAAGAATAGAGCCTTATTTTATTATGGTAATTTTTATGATTATTTCTCTCTTGATAATATTATAAAAGAAGTAATGCCATATTATATTTTTCACCTTGCTGGTCGAAGTTTTCCTAAAAATAGTTACGCGAATTCCTAATACCACTAAATTTCGAATGCTTTCAAGGATGGGAATATCAAATAAACTTAGAAAAAAAATGGTTGATTTATTAACCTATTGCCTTAATAATATTAACAGAGGTTATTATTAACTAGTAAGATAGTTTTTGCGCAAAACTGTCTACATTATATTACATCAAATAAAAAAAATAAGGAATTATGTTGAAAATACCAGATTATCTAAAAAAAGTAAAAGAAGTAACTCATAGTATGAAAGATTTGATAGATTTTGAAGAAGATGTAAAGGGATATTACGAAGCTGCAGAAATTACTGCCCCAATTCATTTGTCTAAAGGTAATGAGAAAGAGTTATTAGAAATTTTTCAATATGTTCATCCAGAAGATTGGGTTTTTTCATCTTGGCGAAATCATTATCATGCACTTTTACATGGTGTTGAGCCTGAAGAGTTAATGAAAGAAATTATTGATGGACGAAGTATGAGTACTAATTGTCCTTTTCCAAAATTTTACTCATCCTCAATTGTTGGGGGTATTATTCCTATTGCTGCTGGAGTAGCAAATGGGTTGAAAATGAAAAAGTCTAGAAATAGAGTATGGTGCTTTATTGGTGATATGACTTTTGAGACTGGAATTTTTTATGAGACACATAAATATGCAACCAATTTTAATTTACCATTACAATTTGTAGTTGAAGATAATAATATGAGCACCAATTCACCAACAGATGAAACTTGGAATTATAAAAAAAGAGATGTACCAGATGATGTAATCTATTATAAATATAAGCGTGAATATCCACATCATGGCACAGGGAATTGGGTTCTCTTTTAGGTATTTAATATGAAATATAAAAATGAAATAGTTAAATCAATGGAATGGTTGGGAGAAAAAGAGGATACAGTTTTTATTGGGCAATCAGTAAAGTATAGTGGTAATGCTATTTTCAATACTTTAAATACAATTCCAGATAATAAAAAAATTGAAGTACCTGTTGTTGAAGATTTACAAATGGGTCTTTCAACAGGAATGGCTTTAGAAGGATTTGTACCTATAACATGTTACCCTAGATTTGATTTTCTTCTATTAGCTTGTAACCAACTTGTAAATCATCTTGATAAAATTGATTATATGTCAAAAGGGAACATGACCTCAAGAGTTATAATTCGAACATCTATTGGAGCAAAAAGACCACTTGATGGAGGTATTCAACATACCCAAAATTATACTAAGGTATTCCAAGCATTATTAACTGATGTAAATGTAGTACTTCTTAATGAACCAGAAGAGATATTTCCTGCTTTTCAATTAGCGTATGAAAGAGAAGATTCAAAATCAACACTCATCGTTGAATGGGGAGATTATTATAATGAAAAATAAGGTAGGCTCGTAATGTCAGCAGATAACAAAACAAAAAAAACTATCATTACTTTAAGGCGCCAAAAGAATGAAAGGATAAATACTGTACTTATTACTGCGTATGATTATCCTCAGGCTTTGTTGGCAGACCAAGCTGGTGTTGATATTATTTTAGTTGGAGACTCTATGGGTATGACCACGCTAGGATATAAAACTACAATACCAGTTACAATGGATGCAATGATTCTACATTCAGAAGCAGTTGCACGTGGGGCAAAAAATGCTTTTTTAATAGGAGATATGCCATTTATGTCTTACCAACCATCTAATCAGATTGCTATTGAAAATGCTGGCAGATTTATCGAATCTGGTATGGATTGTGTAAAAGTTGAAGGCGCTATGATTAATAGAATTGAAGCTATTTGTAATTCTGGTATTATGGTTATGAGTCATTTAGGGTTAACACCACATACTAGGGCAAAACTTGGGGGATATAGAGTACAAGGTAAGACAGCAAAAACAACTGAAATTATTCTTGAACAAGCACTAGCTCTACAAGATGCAGGTTGTTCATTTTTGTTACTTGAAGCAATGCCTGTTGAATCTGCAGATTACATAACAAAAAAACTGGATATCCCTGTTTATGGTATTGGTGCAGGTGATAAAGTTGATGGACAATTAGTAATAATGCATGATCTGATAGGAATGTTTTGGGAATTTAAATCGAAGTTTGTAAAAAGATATTGCGAAGCTGGTGAAATAATAGAAAAAGCATTAGAAGAGTATTCGAATGACGTAAGGGAAGGCAAGTTTCCAACAAAAGAGAATTTTTATGCAATTAAAGAAGAAGAACTAGAAAAACTTTTAGGCGATTCAAGTTGGAAATATGAAAAATTAAGAGTAGAGAATCTTGCAAAACCTGGACATAGTGTCACTCCAAAAACAGGGAAAAATTAATTTTTTATATTTCTCTATATCTGATATTTAAATCATACATTATTCTGGATTAATTGAGCAAAATAAGATTAGCAGATTTTATAACTGAATATCTATGTAACATAGGTGTTAAAAGTGTTTTTATGCTTTCAGGAACTGGTTCTATACATTTAGATGATGCTTTTGCCCATCAAAAAGGGATGAAATATACCTGTGCAAGGCATGAAGCAGCTGCAGTAATGATGGCAATGGCATCTGCAAAATTAACAGGGAATATCGGTGTTGTAATAGCAACAACAGGTCCTGGAGGTACTAATGCAATTGGGGGTGTAACTGAAGCTTGGGTAGATTCTGTTCCTGTACTTATTATATCTGGACAAGTATACACAAAGCAAATATCTAAAGGCATTAGGTCTTTTGGTGTGCAAGGATTTAATATTATAGAAAATGTCAGACACATAACTAAATACGCTACACAAGTTACTAACTCATTAGAAATACGATACCATTTAGAAAAAGCAGTATACAAAGCTCAATCATCGAGACCTGGACCAGTTTGGCTTGATATACCATTCAATATTCAATCCGAGATAATTGAAACAAAAGATTTATTATCATTTTCTTTTTCTAAATCTTTAATAAGCAATAGACACAGTAAACGAATAGTTGAAGTGATTCAAGTTATTAAGAATTCAAAGAAACCCGTAATTGTTTTTGGACAGGGTATTAGAAATGCAAATGCTATTCCAGAATTCAATAAATTATTGGATAAATTAAAAACTCCATCAATTGCTGCTAGAATGGCTATAGATATTTTGGAGTATTCAAATCCTTATTATTTTGGTTTTGGTGGAATGAGAGGTCAAATTGTGCCTGCGAAGATACTAAAAGAATGTGATTTGATTCTTGCGTTAGGAACAAGTTTTACTCACGCATTTGCTGGGCAGAATTATGATGAGTACAATAATGGTGCAAAATTAATAATGGTTAATCTAGATCATAACGAGATGAGTAAAAACAATCTTAAGGTTGATATTCCGGTAAAAATGGATTTAAAAGTTTTTATAATAGAAGTATTAAAACATCTTGAAGATTATTCAATAAATAATACAAAAAATATTTGGTTAAATAAATGTAATGAAATGAAAGATAATATTAAATATCCATCTACCAAAGGTAATCCAATTAATTCATATTTTTTCATTGAGTGTTTAAATAAATATTCTAAATCAAATAATATTTTTGTCAATGATGCTGGAAGTGCTAATTACATTTGTTCACAAGGATTAGAATTTAAAAAAGGTCAGAGAGAGTTAACATCAGGGGCATTCTATAGTATGGGTGTAGCAGTACCCTTGGCTATTGGCGCAAGTATATCAAAGCCTGATGCACAGGTTATTGCTATTACTGGTGATGGGTCTGTTGAATTAAATATTCAAGAATTACGAACAATTTCAATAAATAATCTCAATATTAAATTATTTATCATTAATAATGGAGGATATGCATCTATTAGAAAATCACAAGATGACATGGTTGGCGGAAGATATACAGATGATGTGGAAATATTAAACTTTTCAAAGGTTGCCAAAGCTTTTGAACTACCATTTTTTATTATTGATGACTATAAAAATTTTGATACTCTTTTACCAGATCTCTTATCCAATAATGAACCCGCATTAATTGAAGTAGTATGTGATCCAGCCCAAGAAATATTGGAAGTTTTTAAGGAATAAGATGATTTCAAATAATAATTATGAGCAACTAAAAAATAAAGCTGCGGTAATTCGAATTAGAGCACTGGAAGATGCTTTAAGGGCTGGTAAAGGACACCTCGGAGGTTCATTTTCTTGTGTTGAATTATTGGTTTCTTTGTATTATGGTGGATTTATTAGAATAGATCCAAAAATGCCTAAAGATCCTAATCGAGACTATTTTATTATGGGCAAGGGACATGCATGTTTGGCATTATATCCTATATTATCAGATCTTCAATTTTTTTCAAAGAAAATTTACTTAGAGTACGGTAAAAATGGTTCGCGTCTTGGAGGTCAGTTAGATACAAGTATCCCAGGTGTAGAATACAATACAGGTTCATTGGGGCATGCATTAGGTATTTGTGCTGGTATAGCAAAAGCAGCACAGATGGATAATCGTGAGATTCGTTCTATAGCCATGATTGGAGATGCTGAATGTGATGAAGGAAGTATTTGGGAAGCAATAATGTTTGCAGCAGAAAATAAATTAAAAAATTTGATTTGTATAGTAGATCGTAATCGATTATCAGTTACAAAAAAGATTGATTCTGAGGTGTTGTTTGGTGATTTTAAGAAAAAAATGAATCTTTTTGAATGGAATTGTCATGTAATAGATGGACATAATTATAATGAAATATTTGAAGCACTTGATAAGACAACTTTTTCAAAAAAACCGACAATTATATTAGCTAATACTATTAAGGGTAAAGGTGTGAGTTTTATGGAAAATGATATTAAATGGCATCATTCCATTCCCTCAGAAAATGAAATTAATATTGCACGGGAAGAACTTGGAATAACAAATGTTAATATATGAAACTTGATCAAGTTGATATAAGAGATGCATTTTTTGACCAATTATATTTAAGAGGTTCAGAAAATAAAAACATAGTTATTCTAAGTGCCGATATGGATGCATTTAGTTTAAGAAAATTTTCTAGGGAATTTCCAGATCAATATATTAATGTAGGTGTAGCAGAACAAAATATGATCAATATTGCTGCAGGTCTTGCCCTATCTGGTAAGTCAGTTTTTTGTTACAGTATAGCATCTTTTGCAACTCTAAGATGTTATGAGCAAATAAAAGTTAATTTATGTAGTCTAAATCTTCCTGTGTCAATAATTGGTGCGGGAGCAGGGTTTTCCTTTGGTTATGATGGGCCAACCCATCATGGTCACCAAGATTTGTCATCTATGCGTTTATTACCGGAAATTACAATATTGGAACTAAGTTCAAATGATTTAGCAAAAAAATCTATTGATTATTTAATTATGAATAAAGGGCCTTTGTATTTAAGGCTAGATAAAGGACCATTCCCAGATTGGAGCGATTATAAAATAGATTTTAATAAAGGATATAGAATTATAAATCCTCTTGAGGAAATAAACCTAATCTCTAATGGTTTTATGGCTAAAGAGTCCATAGAAGTAGCAAAAAAACTAAAGTTAAAAGGTATAAACTGTGGGGTCATTGATTTATTTAGAGTTAAACCATTACCTGACAAATTGTATGAAGAAATCATTTGTAGATCAAAAAAAATTATTACGATTGAAGAAAGTTGCAAAACTGGTGGTTTAGGTACTGCTTTATCAGAAGTAATTGCTCAGAATAAAAACAATTGTGATTTACAAGTTATTGCTGCTCCAGATAAACAATTCATTGAATACGGAGAGAGAGAATGGTTTCATTCAAAATATAATTTAAATGATAAAGGAATCGTTAGTTTAATAATCAATAATTTATGAAGGTTTTCAGGATTTATTTTTTCACTTTACATCTTAACTTGTAATTACATAAAGCTATCTTGAAATATAGAAAAATATTTAATACGTCTGATAAAATATCATTAATTGGTCTTGGCACAGGATTTGGTGGTAATAAAGCTCGAATTTCAAAGTATAATGATAGTCACATAAAAACTGTACAAACAAGCATAGATCATGGAATAACCTTTATAGATACAGCTGAAGAATATGGTATGGGACAAGCGGAGGTGGTTATAGGAAAAGCTATTAATAAAGCAAGAGATAAAGTATTTGTTTCAACAAAAGTATCAGCAGAAAATTTAAATTTTAAAAGTGTTATTAAATCTGCAGAAGATAGTCTAAAAAGGTTAAATACTGATTATATTGATTTATATCAAAATCATTGGTTGAATCCACTAATACCACTAGAAGAGACTCTAATTGCAATGGATAGACTAATTCAAGATGGTAAAATAAGATATGTTGGATTATGCAACGTATCTTTAGATGAATTAATAAAAGTAAAAAATAATCTTCCTAATAGCTCTTTAAGGTTTGTACAAATGGAGTATAATCTAGTTGATAGAGAAATAGAACAAGATATTTTACCCTTTTGTAATAAAGAAAATATCATATTGATTGCTTATAGTCCTTTGTTACAAGGTAAAATATGTAATAAAGATAAGTATAAAATATTACAAGGAATAGCAACTAAACATCAAAAGTCTGTTTCTCAGGTCGTATTAAATTGGATTATTAATAATAATTCTATAATTGCTATTACAAATACAAATAATCTTAATCATTTAAAAGAAAATTCAGAGTCCACTGATTTTATTTTAACTAAATCAGATTTGGAGATTATTAATATAACTTTTAAACCTAAATATATGGCTATACCATTAGAACAAATTCACATCCATGATAATAATAATGATAGCGTAGAAATATGTAGGACAATGCAAGATGCATTGAAAAACAAGGCTAATATGATTCCAAGCCCTAAAGAATTAGCAGATTACATAAAAGATGGAAAAAAAATAAAGCCAATTAAAGTAAAAAATTGTCAAAAACTTAATAATAAATATGATTTGATTGAAGGTAGATTACGTTACTGGGCTTGGTCTATAGCTAATGGTGATGAACCAATTGTGGCAATAAATATTGACTATTAACTAAGATAGAAAATCAGATATCCATCGCTCGTTGAGAGAAAAATTAGTATTAAACTGTATTCCTAATAGATTATTTTAAATGAGATACTCATAGAAAATAGCATATTGTGTCGTTATCTGTACAAAACCTCATTGATTGTCATTTAGATAATCCTATTATAGCACAAGGTTCTACTGGTGCAGGTAGTAAACATATAGCTACGGATGCTTCAATAAAAAATAAAATTGAGGTATTACTTTGTGGGATCAAAAATGGAATAAAAATTATAGATACCGCACCTAGTTATGAAGATGGGCATGCTGAAGAAATTGTTGGGCAAGTTATTCAACGGATAAATAGAGATAATATAATTTTATGTACTAAGTTTGAACCAGATTCAAACTCTTACCATGGTGTTATTAAATCAGTAGATCAAAGTTTAAAAAGACTTCAAACAGATTATATTGATATTTATCAAGCTCATTGGCCAAATCCAGAAATACCGATATCAGAAACAATGAGAGCACTCAATGAGTTATTGGACCAAGGAAAAATCAGATATATAGGAGTTTGTAATTTTACTAAGAATGAAATTATAGAAGCAGAAAAATATCTTAAGAATACAAATATTGTAAGTATACAAGCAGAGTACAATTTAAATAATAGAATGGCGGAAAATGAATTATTCCAGTTTTGTAAATTAAATAGAAAATTATTTTTTGCATATAATCTTTTTAATCAAGGCCGTCTAAAGAAAAATAGTTTTATTGTTTCCTTAGCTAATAAATATGGTGTAAGTGTGCATCAAATTATAATTAATTGGTCAATTGAAAATAATTTTGTAATACCTATTTTGAATTCAATTAGTAAAGACCATACATTGCAAAATGCGAAGGCAATTAACATTAATCTTACTCGGAAAGATATATACTCTATTAATAATAAATTCAGAAATCAAACCAAGTTGATAGATACAAAGGATATTCAGGTAATAGATTATGATATAGATGATACACATAAAATCTATACAAATATTGATGATGCTATAAAAAATAAATTCAAGATAAAACCTAGTCCAGTTTCTCTATCGAAAGAGATTGAAAAAGGGAGATTACTAAAGCCCATTGATTTGGTATTGAATAAACATTCAAAAAATTCAAAATATTTATTATTACATGGTAGAATTAGATATTGGGCATGGGTGATTGCTTATAATGGGAAAAAACCTATTCCAGCAAATATTTTAGATCTAGATTGAAAAAAAGAATTTGAAACAAGATAGGAATAACAATTTTTTTTATAAAAAAAAGAAGATATTAGTAACTGGTGGGACAGGAACTATTGGAAGTCTATTAGTAAAGAGATTAATTGATTATGGTGCAGAAGTAACAATTGCTTCTCTAGATAGTTTTGATCGTGCAAAAACGGTTTTAGGTAACACATTGAATTATCATTGTATTGATTTAAGAGACCAAAATAACTGTATGGAAATTGTAGAAGGGCATGAATTTATTTTTCATCTTATGGCTGTTAAAGGGAATACTCAGAAAGGTATTTCAAATATATCAAAGGCATACGTCTCCCATTTACAATGCAATACAAATATGATGGAAGCAGCTTTTCAAAATAAAGTTAAAGGATATTTATTCATAGGAAGTATTTGTGAATATCCAGCTATTGATATCCGCCATGAAGATGATGCATGGAACGGCCCACCACAAGCAAATGATAAATGGGCAGGTATTTCCAAACTAGCTGGTGAAGCCCAAGCGGAGGCATATTTTCATGAATTTCAGTGGGATGCTGTTAAAATTTTAAGACTTTCAAACGTATATGGTCCATATGATGACTTTAGTCCTATAACAGGCCAAGTAATACCATCATTAATTGCTAAAATGATTAATGCCAATGGGAAAGAAGTCATCATTGCAGGTGATGGTAGTGCCATAAGGGATTTTATTTTTTCCGATGATACTGTTGATGCAATGTTATTAGCTATGAGTGACGCTCCAAGTTGTTTGCCAATAAATATAGGTAGTGGTAAAGGATATAGTATCAAAGAACTTGCTGAAACCATTGGCAGTCTAGTCCCAATAGAGCCAAAATTAATATTTGATTCATCTCTTCCGACTGGTGATAAAATTCGTGTTCTAGATACTAGAAGGGCTAAAGAAGTATTAGGTTATAAACCAAAAACCACTATCAAAGAAGGGATAAAGAAAACTATAGAATGGTATATGAAAAATAAATCTATAGCAGATTTAAGAGGAAAAGAATTGCATGGATGAACGTAAAAGAATTATAGTACTCTCTTTTTCAGAAATTATAGATAGACTATCAATTCTTAATATTAAAAGATTTTTTAATAAAAAGGATTCTATTGCATTATCAAAAGAAATACAAAAACTTTCTAATGATATTGATCTTTTTTTAGACAAGCATAAAATATTATGTAATGCTCAACATTTTCGCTTAATTATATCTTTAGCTCAGATCAATTTGAGTATTTGGCTCATCAAAGAAGAAATGACTAATAACAAAAATAATTATTTAAAGAATATGAAATTAGGTCACCAACTAAATGGGATTCGTAACCAAATAAAAAATAAGATTCTAAAAATTAATGGTTTATCAGAAGTGTCTTATGAAAAAACAAACACAGCTAGAGATAATCTAAGCGGGTGGTTTATTAGCGCTTTAAATGGGAATAATGATTCCATAAATAATAATAATGGGGAAAATGAATACAAGTATTTATTATCTGAATTATTTGATAGAATGACAATATGCCAAATAAAAGAAATGTTATTTGAGAAAAAACAAAGGGAAGCTATTACCATTGATTTAAATAATATTTCTCATGATATTGATTTAATAATAAATAGTCGGAAGATTAATAATTCAGGTAAAATTATCAATCTTGTAATCATTTTAGGACTATGTAACCTAATAGCATGGCGTGTAAAAGATAAAATGGAATTGGGATTAGATGACTATGATATAAACTTGCATTACTCTACTCAAATAATTAGTCTCAGGAATTTTGTTTTAAATTTATTAATAAAAGAATTTCAAGAAGAAACTAGTATTAATAGTAAAGCCATATTTTTTGAGGATCCTCTAGATATAAGCATTGCTTCTATTATTAGAGATCTAGAACAAAATAAATAAAATGATAAATAATTGAAAGAATGAATAATTTATGGAAAATGATATTTTACAATTAACTATTCAAGATATAGCATCTCTTTTTGACGTCTCAGAGTCAGATATAGGCCCAATAGGTAATCCAATTATAAATAATAATGATTTTAGATATAAAAAAATTAAAAATAAGGAAAAAGATAACCTAATAATTGAAATTTTAGAAAAGATAGATGATAATCAATTATGGGTTTCTGGTAATGATAAACAAGATATTTGGCAAAAAGGGTGGTCAGAAAATCTTGAGGATTATAAAAAAAATCAAGATAATGCATCATTAATACCGAAATTTATTGTTCCTAATCGCGCCATGCGTCTATTTTATGAATATATAATTCCTACTTCAGGTGACTTTGAATTTAATGTTATTGATATTTATAGAAGATGGCTTTTCATTAAATATTTATCAGATGCCAAAAATATATTTGAATTTGGCTGTGGATCTTGTCAACATTTACCTATCTTATCAAAACTTTTTCCTAATAAAAAAATTCATGGTTTAGACTGGGCACCTATTACAAAAGAGATTATTGATCAGATTATAAAAAACACAGGATGGAATCTTGAAGGGCATATTTTTGATATGTATAATCCATATGATTTGCATGAATTAAATAGTGAAAGTGGAATTTATACTTTTGGTGCAATGGAACAACTAGGAAATAAGTTTTATCCATTTATCGAATATCTTCTATCAAAAAAACCTAAAATAATAATTAATGTTGAAACTATTATTGAATTTTATAATAAAAATAATTTAGTTGACTACCTTGCATTAAAATATGTTAAAAAAAGAAACTACTTAAATGGATATCTTACATTTTTAAGACAACTAGAGAATGAAGATAAAATTAAAATTATAAAATCAAATAAAGTTTGTTTTGGCAGTCAATATCATGATCCATATTCACTAACAATTTGGTCTGTTAATTAATTTTTATTTATGATAAAATCAAAAATATTAAAATCTTTTACTAAAAAAAAGGTATTGGTAACTGGTGGTACAGGTATGATTGGAAGGGAAATAGTGAAAATTCTTTGTGAAGTTGGATCTGATGTTACAATAGTATCTCTTGATGAAATAATTATTGATAATAGAGCCAAGCATATAAATGCAGACCTCACTGATTTTAATGTTTGCAAATCAGTTACAGATGGGATTGATTATGTATTTCATATTGCAGGAATAAAAGGTTCAATTGAAGTAACAAAATCAAAACCAGCCAATTTTTTTGTTCCATTACTAATGTTTAATACTAATATCTTGGAAGCTTCTAGAATTAATGGTATAAAAAAATTAGTATATACAAGTTCTATTGGAGCATACTCTAATGCCGAAGTTTTTATAGAAACTAGTAATCGAGAAGGTTTTCCAATGGACACTTATCCTGGTTGGTCTAAACGAATGGCGGAATTACAAATTAAAGCTTATAAAGAGCAATATGGATTGGATTGGTCAGTTGTTCGCCCATGCAATGTTTACGGACCGGGTGACAATTTTGATCCTCATAATGCTATGGTTATTCCTTCTCTTATGATGCGAATACATAGAGGTGAAAATCCATTGGTTGTTTGGGGAGATGGTTCAGCGATTAGAGATTTTGCTTTTAATCGAGATATTGCTGAAGGTATTATTCTAGCACTGCATTATGGCACTAGAGGTGATTTTGTAAACCTTGGCAGTGGAAAGTGTGTCACTATCAAAGAACTAATCCAAACCTTACAAAGTTTTATTGATTTCAATTATAAATTTGACAATTCTAAGCCATCTGGTTTTCATAAAAGAGTAATGAATATAGATCGCGCTCGTGATTGGATTAATTATAATCCTACAACCTTGCTTGTAGATGGTTTGATAGAGACGTGGAATTGGTTTCAAAAAAATCAAGATGAGTATTTAAAAAGAAAAAATTATTTTGTAGATGAATGAATGTAGAAGAGTCACAACTATATGGGGTATTTAAGATGTTAATTGATGATTCTCAAGATTACAGATTCTATCTCAGAAAAAATATTAAGAGGTAGTCTATGGTGATCAAAAAACTTGAACAATGGTAAGTTGTTTATAAAGAAAATTTGGTTATTTTTTTAAAAAATGTACTTTAAATCAAAAAACATTCTAGTGACAGGTGGTGCGGGTTTTATAGGAATTAATCTGATTGAAAAATTAGTAACACTTGGTGCAAATGTTACTGCGACATTATATAAAAAAACTCCTTTAAGGAAAAATAATGATGTCAAATATATTTATTGTGACTTACGTAAACCTGAAGATTGCAGGATAGTGTGTAAAAATATTGATTATATATTTATGTGTGCAGCAAATACATCTGGATCAAAAGTTATAGCAGAAACTCCTTTAGTTCATTTTACACCAAATATTCTTATGAATGTCAATATGCTTGATGCAGCTTTTAATGCTAATGTAGATAAATTTTTATTTATTAGTAGTAATACTGTTTATCCATTCACTGATTACCCGGTAAAGGAAGATGATGTAAATAATCAATTTTATGAAAGTTATCACATTGTTGCATGGATGAAACGTTTTACGGAAATTGTTTGCGATATGTATACCAATAGAATAAAAAGCCCAATGAAAACTGTGGTTGTTAGGCCTGGAAATCTTTATGGTCCTTATGATAAATTTACATGGGAAAAATCAAAAGTCATACCTGCCCTAATACGAAGAGCAATTGAGAGGCAAGATCCATTTGTCGTTTGGGGAGATGGCATGGATTTGAAAGATTTTCTTTATATAGATGACTATATATTGGGTATGATTTTAGCAATGGAAAAATTAAATGAATTTAATCCAATAAATATAGCATATGGCAAGCCTTTTACAATTCGAGATGTATTATCTAATATATTGAATGCAACTGATTATAATAATGCTAGAGTGGAGTATGATTCATCTAAACCCTCTATGATTCCTAAGAGAATGATAGATATTTCTCTAGCAAAAAAAATACTAGATTGGTCACCAAAATTTTCAATTGAAGATGGCATAGAGAAAACAGTGGATTGGTATAAGGAAATATATAGTAATAAAACCCCAGAAGATTTAGAATGATTATTAGTCGAACACCTTTTAGAATTTCCTTTGATGAAATTGGTACCCCAAGTGATTTAAATGCTTTAGATAGGAAGATGAAAAATTAATTTAACGAAAAATCCAAAGATTTCTGTTTTCACCTCCTGTCTAAATGGTGGAAAGTACATTCGCTACACACTCGATTCGATACTTAAACAAAACTATAATGATTTTGAAATTGTTCTTGTTGATGGAGGAAGTAGTGATAATACTCATGAAATACTTAAAACTTATGAAAATGAAAAACGATTAAAAATCTTTGTTGAACCTGGGCTAAATGCATATGATGGATTCATGTCAGCATTAAACCGATCTACTGGTGATTATGTAATGCTTATGCCAATTTCAGATTGTTACAATGGTATGTCTTGGTTTCAAAGGTGTGTTGAAATTCTTGATGAGAATGAGGATATATCTCTAGTGCATGGTAAGTCAATGGAATTCAATGAGAATTACGACACAAATATTTCTTCAGTTACAAATATTAATTTCCCTTCGGGAAAATCATTTTTACCATTTTGGTTCGCTAGGTTCTTCTTATATGGTGAACTTACTTATTGCGTAAGACGAAAGGTTTATAAAAAATGCATAAGCACAAAATTACCTGGAGAAGATACATTTATGAAAAAACAGAATGCTGGTGAAAGTAAATATGCTTTTTTTAATCCGGATATGAAATTTTCGTATAACTTTAATCGTTTTGGATATCTTTCTTATTTTATACCTATTGTAGCTGGTCATGTAAGATCCCACCCTGTTACAGTTTCAGTTGCAAGAAAACAAATTGATTTAAATACTGCAGTTTTTTACACAAAAAAAGTAAATGAATACAAAGCGCAGATTTTTAAGAAAAAAAAGATACACTCTTTTAGAGATGGTCAAGGAAAGGTTATGAATACAATTGATGGGAATAAACTAAAAAATTTAATTAAAGATGTAATTACATATAGAATGAATGCAGAGAGTTTTGCTTTTAATTATGATGATACACTAAATCTAAGGTTTGGAAACTTTATAAGTATTATAAAAAGTGTAACAGTTTTCCTTATAAGAAATTTTATTTACTATTTTTATTACAACAAATATTTGTTTAAGGGATTCAAATAATCTGAAGAAATTTTTATGAAATGTAAGGTTTGTTCAAAATTAATTTATCCATTTATGTCATTTGGATCTATGCCTATTGCAAATGGGTTTTTATCAAAAAATCAGTTCAAGAATGAATATTATTTTGATATGGAAGTTGTTTTTTGTACTAATTGCTATATGTTTCAACTTTTTCAACAGCCACCTCGAGAAAAAATGTTTAATGAAACCTATGCATTTTATTCAGGTACTTCAAAAATGATGGATTTACACTTTAAAAAATTGAGTGATGATATTAAACTACAGTATTTGAGTGATCTATCCGACCCATTCGTTATTGAGATCGGAAGTAATGATGGAATACTATTAAATAATTTTAAAAATGATGGTATAAAGCATTTAGGTATTGAACCATCAAAAAATGTTG
This sequence comes from uncultured bacterium, assembly GCA_964511215.1. GTDB lineage: Bacteria > Fidelibacterota > Marinisomatia > Marinisomatales > UBA1611 > CAZEER01. The sequence goes on from CAZEER010000004.1 coordinate 62,367, forward strand.
CATCAGTAGCAATAGAAAAAAATATTAATACAATGGTTAATTTTTTTGGTATGTCACTATCAAAAAAAATTTTGAATGAATATGGCCAATGCGATATTTTCGTGGCTGCTAATGTGATGTGTCATATTGCCAATATAAAATCAATTTTTGAATCTATAAAATTACTTTTGAAACCCAATGGGGTTTTGATTTTTGAAGATCCTTATTTGGGCGATGTTATTGAAAAGACTACATATGATCAGATTTATGATGAACATGTTTTTCTTTTTTCATTACACTCAATCCAGCATTTAGTGCATTTATTTGATATGGAGGTCATAGATATAAATCATTTGGAAGCCCATGGTGGTTCATTGAGATACACGGTCGCTCATAGAGGTAATCGCATCGTACGTGATATAGTTGAAAAACAATTATTACATGAGAAAAATCTAGGACTTACACATCCAAAAACTTTTGAAGATTTCAAAAATAAATGTAATAATTATAAATCTGATCTAATTACCTTATTAAATAATATCAAATCAGATGGTTTTTCCATCGCAGGTTATGCTGCTACATCAAAAAGTACTACAATTATGAATTACTGTGGAATTGGATCAAACCATCTTGATTTTATATCTGATATAACTCCCCTTAAGCAAGGTAAATACAGCCCTGGGACACATATACCTATTGTTTCTAATCAATATTTTAAATGTAATTATCCTGATTATGCTTTGTTGTTTGCTTATAATCATCAGGAGGAAATTTTTCAAAAAGAAAAAGAGTTTATTAGAAATGGAGGGAAATGGATCACTTATGTTCCTGAACTAAAAATTATTAATGATTAATCTCGCAAACCCTAAAGCACAATACTTATCCAATAAAAAACTAATTGATAATTCAATTAAAAAAGTTTTGGCAAATGGTAATTATATTTTGGGAGAGCAAGTGAAGCTTTTTGAAGAAGAATTTGCAAAATATAATGGTGTCAATTATGCAATAGGTGTTGGTAGTGGTACGGAAGCACTCCACATAGCATTAAAGGCAAATGGTATTGGGGCAGGTGATGAGGTTATAACTACTGCTCATACAGCTGTTGCAACGGCTTCAGCTATCGTATTATCTGGTGCAAAACCTATTTTCATCGATGTTAATTCCACTACAATGAATATAGAACCCAAATTAATTGAATCGGCAATTAACTCAACAACAAAAGCTATAATTCCAGTCCATATATATGGACAACCTTGCGAGATGGATGATATATCAGAAATTGCAAGAATATATGATCTTAAAATAATTGAAGACTGTTCTCAGGCACATGGAGCGACTTATAATAGATCTCGAGTAGGTACTTTAGGAAATGTTGGTTGTTTCAGTTTTTATCCAACAAAAAATCTGGGTGCAATCGGAGATGGAGGTGCTATAGTTACTAATGATAAAGTCTTGGATAGAAAAATTAGGTTATTGAGACAATACGGTTGGAATAAAAGGTATATTAGTAGTGATGAAGGTTGGAATAGTAGGCTAGACGAACTTCAAGCTGCAATACTTCGTATTAAATTAAGAACTTTGGATGAAGATAATGCACTTCGAGCAAAACACGCAATAAAATACAATGAAAGTTTTAATAATTTACCTATTGAGCTTCCAATGTTTTCAAACAATAAAAATCATGTATACCATTTATATGTAATAAGATCCGAAATTCGAGATGAAATAAAAAAATTTTTGCAAAATGAAAAAATTATAACTGCAGTGCAATATCCAGTCCCAGTGCATAAACAAAAATATTATCGTCGTATCGTTGGGCCTATCTCTTTACCTATAACTGAAAAATTAGCAAAAAGAATTCTCTCTTTGCCGATGTACCCGGAATTGCCAATTAATGATCAGAAAGAAGTAATATGTTCCTTAAAAAATTTTTTCAAAAAAATTAATTAAATGTTTGATAAATGATTTATCTTGGAATTCATAATAGTTATCAAGCTGGAGCAGCATTAATTATTGACAAAAATATAATAGGTGCAGTTTCAGAGGAAAGGTTTAACCGGGTAAAGGACTACCATGGTTTTCCTCATTTATCGATTGATTATCTGTTGAAAACTGCAAATATAGAACTCAAAGATATAGATAGAATAGTATATGGAATGGTTACCTCAGAAGTACCAAAAAAAGAAGTTTTTGAGAAATTATTAAAAAAAGTAGCAGATGGAATCTCTGAGAATCCTCTTTTGAAAAACAAATATATTGAAAGAATAATTTCAGAAATAGAGTGGAATCAAAAACATTTGATTGAAATAAATTCCTGGGGAAAAAAAAATAAAGTTAATGATAAGATTAGTTTTGTTGATCATCATCACTCTCATGCAGCGGGTGCTTTTTATTCTTCACCATTTGTTGATGCCCTGATATTTACATGTGATGGTAAAGGTAATTTTAAAACATCGTGTGTTGGGATGGGAAATGGAAAAAAAATAATTTTGCATGATTTTACAACTACGTTTGATAGTGTGGGTTATTTTTATGGTAATATCACAAAAGCATTAGGCTTTACTCCTGAACGTCATGAAGGGAAAATAACAGGCTTGGCTGCGTATGGTAATCCAGATAATTTTAAATGGTTTACTAATGATATCATGAGCATTAAGGATGATATGATTAAAATGAAAATTGGCAAGCATTACCTCCCCTGGTTTGTTGATCCAGAAGAACTCCCTGCTTTCTTTAATCAAATAAAAAAATACAAACCTGAAGATGTTGCAGCAGCGGCACAATATACATTGGAAAATATAATTATAAAATGGGTTCAAAGATCAATTGAAAAATATCATTCTAGTTCCAAGGCGAATGTTTGTCTTTCAGGGGGTGTATTTGCAAACGTTAAGTTGAATCAAAAAATTAGAGAAATCACTTCTGTAAAAAATGTATTTGTACAGCCGGCTATGGGAGATATGGGAATTCCTCTTGGAAGTTGTTTTGCTCAGATGCAAAAAGAAAAAAATCCATTTAAAAAATTTATCAGTAGTATGGCATTAGGACCTAAATATTCTCCAGAATTTATTGAATCTCATTTAATTGATCAAAATTATGAATATAAAATTATTGAGGTGATGGAGAAACAATTTGTGAGCCTGTTAAACCAAGGAAAAGTTATTGGTTTTTTCCAAGGTGGCATGGAATTCGGGCCCAGAGCATTGTGTAATAGAAGTATTATGTATCATTGTCGAGATAGATCTGTTAATGATTGGTTAAATAAAAGGCTAAATAGGACAGAGTTTATGCCTTTTGCACCTGTGACTACCGAAGACTTGGCAAGTAGCTGCTTTCTTGGATGGAAATCAAATGATAGGTCTAGTGATTTTATGACGATGACATATACTGTAACTGATAGATTTAATAAGTCATGTCCTGCGGCTGTGCACATTGATGGCACAGCTAGACCGCAAATAATTCGTAAAAAAGTAAATCCACAGATGTATGATATTATAACATATTTTAATAAAACAAGTGGTGATTTAGCCTTGATAAATACATCTTTTAATAATCATGAAGAACCCATTGTTTGTAGGGTTGAGGATGCCTTAGAATCTTTAGATAGGGGTAATGTTGATTGTATTATAATTGATAATTTTTTAGTTAATCCAAAAATAAAATAATGTCAATCAAAGATTTATGATTAGCAAAAGTTTTGAATATTTGCAGCAGCTCGCTTTTATCAATTATTTCTCTTTATGTGATGTAATTGTCAACTTTTTGATAGTTGGAATGTCTTTATCAATTAAAAGTAACTACTTTAGGCAATATAAGACATAAATTAACTGGAAAAATGAAACCAATTCTTAACTCAGGACCTTGGATTACAGATTTAGAAAAAACCATAGTTTCCGATATGATGGAAAATGGATGGGATAATTATGAATATGTTGAGAAGTTTGAACCTGAATTTGCAAGATGGCATAGTCGTAAGTATTGTCTAATGACACCATGTTGTACACATGCAATCCATCTAATCCTATTAGCCTTAGGAATAAAAAAAGATGATGAAGTAATAGTCCCAGATTGTACATGGACTGCCACCGCAGCACCAATAACCTATTTAGGTGCGACACCGGTGTTTGCAGATATTGATCAAAGTAATTGGTGTCTAGATCCAGATTCAGTAAAGAGTAATATCACAAATAAAACAAAAGCAATTATTGTGGTTGACCTTTTTGGAAATATGCCGTGCATGGATGCTCTTGAAACAGTATCCTTAGAATATGGTATTCCCCTAATTGAAGACTCGGCCGAAGCGCTAGGATCAAAGTATAGAAATGTTAGGGCTGGGAAATTTGGCATAGCAGGGGTACATAGTTTTCATAGAACTAAAACAATTACAACTGGTGAAGGTGGTGCTCTACTTTTAGATGATGATAAGCTTTTTGAAAGAGCAAAATTTCTTCGCGATCATGGGAGGTCTAGTACAAAAGCTTATTATACAATGGAACCTACACCAAAATACATGCCAAGTAATCTTCAAGGAGCCATGGGTTGGGCTCAATTACAGCGAATTGATGAACTTATTGAACGAAAGCGTTATTTATTGCATCGATACAAAGAAAACTTAAATGATTTGGCATCATTGCAATTTAATTTAGAGAATGAAGAAGTAGAGAATGGTGCTTGGGCTACAACTATTGTTTTTGGTAGTACTTATAATTTATCAAATAAAGATATGATCCAAAATCTATCAAAGTTGGGAATTCCAACTCGTCCTTTTTTCTATCCCCTTTCATCTTTGCCTGCATACATCCAATTTAATACTGGTTCAAAAGAAAAAAATCCTGTTGCTTATGATATTTCAAAAAGAGGTATAACTTTACCTTGCCATTATAATCTCAGTGATGATCAGATTGATTATATATCAGATGGAATTCGAGGATTATTACAATGTTAGTTGCTTTTTAAAAAATGGCTTCTCTAAAAGAAAAAATATTAATAACCGGAGGTTTAGGATTTATTGGCAGTAACCTTGCAAAATATTGTCTTCAACTTGGAATGAAAGTTACAATCTATGATAATCTAGATAAAAATTCAGGTGGCAATCTATCTAATATTGAGCCTTTCAAAGATAATGTAGAATTAATTAATGATGATATCATTAATTATGAACCTCTATCTAAAGTAATCTCTGATAAAGATTTAATTATAAATTGTGCAGCAAGTACTTCACATCCTTTCTCCATGATGGAACCATGGATCAACTTAGATGTCAACATAAGAGGAGTAATTAATATTTTAGAATCAATAAGAACACTTAATCCAGACGCATCGTTTGTCCATCTTGGTACTTCTACTCAACTAGGGCCATTACATTATCAACCTGCAGATGAACTGCATCCAGAATTCCCTTTAGATATTTATTCTGCAAACAAGACTGTGGCCGAAAAATATGTTTTACTTTATTCGAAGGTTTATGGATTGAGAGGTACAGTACTACGCCTTTCAAATACATTTGGTCCTCGAGCGGCAATACATAGCTCAGAGTTTACTTTTAATAATTATTTTATAGGTTTAGCTCTACAAAATAAAAAAATTACAGTTTACAAGCCAGGTACTCAATTGAGAAATTTAATATACGTGGATGATGCTGTAGAAGCATTAATTCTAGCGGGTACATCAAAAAAAACATCCGGAGAAACATTTTTTGCTGTGGGAGATGGACATATGACCGTGTTGGATATAGCTAATAAAATATCTCAATATTTAGGAGGTAATGTTGAATTAGTTGATTACCCGAAGGAGCGTGAATCGATTGAAATTGGCGATGCCATCCTATGTAATAAAAAAATAAAAAGAATATTAGGTTGGAATCCAAAAATAGAATTATCTGAGGGTCTAGTCAGAACTGGTAAGTATTATGATGAATGTCTAGAGGACTATCTAAAATGAATCATAAAAATAAATCAAAGAAAATAATTTCAAGATCTGAGTTGAGTGAAGAACTTTTAGGTTTTGGTGAAAAAATGGCAAAAGATGAACCTCTTAAAAAGGATGCTCTGAAAATGCTGGCTAAGGCGGATGAATACAATTGGATTCACCAGACTAGTTGGTTTGGGGAACCTATATTAAACTTGCCACAAGATATGTTTGCTCTTCAAGATATCATCTTTCGAACACGCCCTGATTATATTATTGAGGTGGGGGTTGCTTGGGGTGGTTCTCTATTATTTTATTCAACATTAATGGAAATACTGGGTGGAAAAAAAATTATTGGTATAGATGTTTATGTCCCCGATGATTTATTAACAAGAATAAACTCTTTTAAGATGTTATCAAATAGGATCGAATGGATTATAGGGTCATCAATTGAGCAAAAAACTATTGAAAAAGTGAAAAAGATTTTACGTAACTCTAAAAATACTATGATTGTTCTAGATTCTGATCATACCCATAAACATGTTCTAAAAGAATTAAAATTATATTCAGAATTTGTAGGTCTAGGAAAATATTTAATCTGCGGAGATACAATAGTTAATGATATACCAGAACAAAAACATAGACCCCGTAAATGGGGGCCAAAAGACAACCCTAAAACAGCACTAGATGAATTTTTCCGCCAAAATGATAGATTTGAAATTGACACAAATTTAGAGAATAAACTTTTATTGACCTGTAATCCAAATGGTTATTTAGTAGCAATTAAGGATTAGTTTCTGAAAAATATCTTAATTACTGGTGGTTGTGGACATATTGGTTCAAAGCTCATACACTCTATTAAACCTAATGATTTCAACGATGTAATTATTTTAGATAATATGGTTGCTCAAAGATATGTCAGTTTGTTTAACTTACCAAAACATGTAAAATTTACTTTTGTTGAAAAAAATATTTTAGATAAGAATATTTCGGATATTATAAAGAATGTTGAAGTAGTTATTCACCTTGCTGCCATAACTGATGCTAATTCAAGTTTTGATAGAGTAAAAGAGATTGAAGAAACTAATTATCTGGGTACTAAAAATATAATTGAAGCATGTTTACATAGTAATGCAAAGTTGTTTTTTCCTTCGACTACAAGCGTATATGGAAAGCAACAAAGAATGGTTGATGAGGAATGTTTAGAGAATGACCTCAAACCTCAAAGCCCATATGCAAAATACAAATTAGAGTCTGAAAAAATGATACACCACTATGGTGAGACCCAAGGGTTAAAATTTGTGATTTGTCGTTTTGGAACTATTTTTGGAACATCAATAGGAATGAGATTTCATACAGCTGTAAATAAATTTTGTTTACAAGCAGTTACAGGTCGGTCACTTACAATTTGGAAAACGGCTATGGATCAGAAAAGACCTTATCTTGGTCTAAATGACGCGATTAATTCAATAAAATTTTTTGTCAACAAAGATATTTTTAACAATAGGGTCTACAATATTCTATCTTCTAATAATACAGTTAAAGAAATTTTTGACATAATAAGAAAAACTAGACCAGATGCGAAATATGAACTTGTTGAATCAGAAATTATGAATCAACTTTCTTATAAAGTATCAAATCAATTAGTTCGGGAGGAGGGTTTTGTTTTTAAAGATAAAATTGATGATGGAATCAATGAAACCTTATCACTTTTAGATACTCTAAGTCATTAATTAAAGATCTGAATTCAAAAACGGAAAAACAAATTGCCTCAACTCCAAAAGTGTCTATTGGGTTTCCAGTATATTCCGATACAAAATTAGTAAAAACAGCGCTTCAAAGTCTAATATCACAAACTTATTCAAATATCGAAATTATTATTTCTGATGATTGTTCT